>JAHQWA010000315.1 GCA_019634045.1 Saprospiraceae bacterium | reverse complement strand
TCATTTCCTCCATCAATGGGAACTTGAGCGCCAGTGATCTTGGAAAAGGTCTTGCCCAGCATAGCAACGGCGAGATCAGCAACATCTCGAGAAGTTACTTCCACTTTTAGCATATTGTTGGTTTTATATTCCTTTACCGTAAGGCCATAATGTTTAGCGCGTGCTTGTAAGACTTCGTCCGTCCAAATGGCGGTATCATAGACGGCATTGGGGTGTACGATATTGACTCTAATGCCTTTTTCGCCCAATTCCATGGCGGCTACTCGCCCTAGCTGAGTTAGTCCCGCTTTGGCTACTGAATAAGCGGCCGCCCCTGGCCCGGGTGCTGGTACGTTCTTAGAAGCAATAATAACTACTGCCGGATCAAAGCCTAATTCCAAATAAGGAATCAATAATTGAAGTATTCTTTGATGGCTAGTTACATTGAGTTCCAAACTCTTATCCCATAGTTTCCCATCCATATCTGCAATACGAGCACTCTTGGGAAAGATTCCAGCATTACTAACGACTAGGTCAATGCCTCCAAAAGTAGCCACCGTTTCTTCGATTGCCTTTTTGAGCTGTTTTTCACTGGTCACATCACACTTAATCCCTAAAGCTTCCTTTTGCGGAAACATATCTTCAATGACAGGGGCAATATCCAAGCCGGTAACCACTGCCCCTTGCTCTATCAAACTTTCAACACAAGCCTTCCCAATCCCACTAGCCGCGCCGGTTACAATGGCAACCTTCCCTTGCATGGATTTGGGCTTTCCAGCCTTCTTTAGTTTGGCCTGTTCCAAACTCCAGTATTCCATTTCGAAAAGATCTCCTTTGCCTAGCGCTTTCCAAGCTCCCAGTTGTTCTGCCTGAAAAATAGCGCGTTGCGTATGACGAGCAATGTCCTCGATAATTCGTGTGTGTTTGACCGTAGGGCCAAAGGATACTATCCCGGTACCGGGAATGATCGCCCAGCGGGGCGCTTGATCTAACAAAGTTTGTTCTCCTGTATTGTGTTTTTCGTAGTACGCTTTGTACTCTTTTACGTATTTCTCAAGGTCATTTTCCGGCTGATCAGATACCATCATGGGCGTACGTTTGGTACGGATGATATGATCCGGAGTCAAGGGGCCGCGGGAGGTGATCTTTGCTACATTGGGTAGTTCACTAAAGGACTTGGCAGAGGCAGATCGATCCAATTTAGCCAGGACCGGCTTGTTCCAAACCGTAGAAACCTGCTGGCGTAACTTGGCCAATTCTAATCCATTGACCTTTCCTTTCCCTTTCCCTTTGATCGGATTCGCCCCTTGTTTTTTCAGATATTTCTCGGAAGCATCTACGATCGAAATCATTTTCTCGTAGCTAACCTTGGGATCATCATGGAAGGTAAATACACCATGATTCATCAATACCATTCCTTCTATGCTATCCCAGTCAATTTTCCTGGTCATTTCATAGATCTTCTTGGCGAGGATGAAACCTGGCATGACGTAAGGAATGATCAACACCTTGTCGCCATATATCTCTTGTATTCTTTTTTTCCCACCTGGTGTATTAGTTACCGTCACTACCGCATCAGCATGGGTATGATCGACAAAAGTATAGGGAATAATTGCATGCAAGATCGCTTCTACCGATGGGTTTGGGGCAGATGGATTGGTCATGGCCATGCGCTGATTTTTGACCATATCAACATCACTCAATGTATCTAATTGTGCCAGGCGATGTAAGGCTGACAGCTTTACCGGAGCAAAACCTGGCGCTTCAATAGTGGCTAGGTCCCAGCCACTTCCCTTTACGTATAGGACTTCCTCTTCTTCACCAAAAATATTGGTCTCCTTGATCTTTACGGAGGTATTTCCTCCTCCGTGCATCACCAGGTCTTCATTGTTACCTAGCAATCTTGAGGTATATACTCTCAGTTTCAGTAGATCACCTTTTAGTTTTTTAGCCTTGGCGTCTTTCCAATTGCTTTTCATAGATTGTCAATAAATTTTGATACAATTTGCGTTACGATTAGTCGATGCTGGGCATCGTCGATATAGCGAGAAACTACTTTTTCCAACTTACTGTTGGGTATATGATTATGTATGGTCTCTGCCATGGAGTAGGGGTGCAATGGATCATCTTCATTGCCAATAATTAGCGTAGGAGTGTCTATCTCTTGCAAGTGCTTAATATCGTCAAAAGGGTGATCCTGTACCATAGAACGGAGCACCTTTGCAATCTCCAATCTTTGCGTAGCTGCGAATACACCCAGTACTGATTGGGCAGCTTTGGGTACGGCATGCTGAATGCCCTGAAATTCGGGCTCCTGCTTGAAACCATCCACGTCTTTGGCTTGGTCTATGAAATCAGCGGCAGTGAGCAGAATTTTTAGATTGTCCGGTGTCCCCTGATCAAGCCAAGCAGGGCGTACCAACACCAGTCCTCTAACTCTTTCCGGATGATGGATAGCCATGTAGGTAGAAATCCCAGCACCCATAGAAATCCCACCAAAGAGGGCATTTGAAATCTCCAGTTGATCCATCAATCGAATAAGCTGGGTGGCATAAAAGGCAAAGGACGGAGAGGATGATTCGGGTAAAGCCGCAGATCCATGCCCTGGGCAATCCATCGAAATGAGCTGAACCCCTTGCAAGTCTGCTAATAGACCTTGTGGCTGTGCCAGATTTGACCCTAGGCCATGTTGAAAATGAAAAGGGATACCTTGGCCGGAGCTTTGGTAAACTAGCTGAGTTTGCATGTGCTGAACTTATTGTACTACCGCTTCGTGTGGATGCTGTTTCAGTAATTCTTCCGGCGAGTAAAACCCACTCTTACCGTCGGTCAATGCGCGAACTTCTTTTACCTTTTCTGGAGTAATAGCAGAAGCGGTATTTCCGAAGGAATTTCGCACATAGGTTAAGACCGCTGCAATTTCTTCATCATTCAATAAGCCTTCGTAAGGTGTCATCGGTACTTGCCCTGGATACTCCTTGCCCAAGACCTGGATAGGCCCCATCAGTCCCTTAAGGACCAGTTTAATTAATCTGTCTTCACTGTCATTCACCCATCGGGTCCCCGCAAGGGGAGGGAAACCGGAAGCCGACAAACCTTTACCATCTTCCTGATGACAAGTTCCGCAAAAGCCTTCTCGTTGATATATTTCGTGTCCTTTAAAAAACAACTCTCGCTCTTTCACATCGGTTAAGTGGGTTCTCAATTTTTCTTTTGGAGCGTTATCTACACTGTGGCCATTCAAATGGGCTAGGGCCGTTTCGTAAGCAGGTTTCATCCACTCATCTAAGGGCATTTCCCCCGCTTTCTCGACCACCGGTATACCCTTATCTGGTGAAAGCCAAGATCCAGCAACCAATGCCTCGAGACGAACTCGATTATGAGGGTCGCCAGCTGCTTTTAAGAGCAACTCAGCTTGATCAGCTACCTGATGCCCCGTATAACGCAATACTCTTACAGCTGCTGCTCTGGCCCTGAAATCCTTTGCTTCAAGTAATTGTCTCAATATGGCCTCATCTACTTGATTTAGCCCCCAACTCACCCACAAGCCTTCTAATAAGTGATGTTCATAACGTTCCTCATTTTTATCTAAACCAGCCGCCCAGGTAGACAATTTAGCAAGGACTTCTGAAGCATCTCGTCCGCGCAACTCTCGGCGAGTCCGATAGCGGGTTCGGTATTCCGGGAGGGTCAAATTAGTTAGCAGTTCATCGATGCTGGCTCCATCTACTTTGGCCGGTTCAAGTAGTGGTCTTGAGGGGTAGGTAACTCGATAGATTCGGCCATGTACATGATCTCTATAAGGGTCCCGAGCATTATGCTGCATATGACCGATCAAAACATTGTGCCAATCTATTACATATAAGGAACCATCTGGTGCAAATTCCATATCGACCGGTCTAAAGTTTTTGTCATCCCCTACGATTAAATCTTGTCGGTGCCGGCTTTCAAAACCAGTTTCGCCATCGACCATGGTATGCTGCTTGGTCCCTAAGAAACCAATGGTATTATTGATGAGCAAATCCCCCTGTACATCATCAGGAAAATGTCGACTAGATACGAATTCCAGTCCAGAGGTTGGCCTCACTCGATGCTCGTCTTCAATCAAGTTGTATGACTTATGCGTCGCTACTCCGTACCTGGACTTTACAGAACCCGGCATCATCCAACGCATATCGGGTCCAGAGGTCTCGGCAAAGAAATTTTGTCCCCATTCATCAAAAGCGATCCCCCAGGGGTTCGGAATGGATAGCTGGGCCGTTCTTTCCAAGTGGTGGCGTTGTGGGGCGTACCTGAAGAATCCTCCATTTGTACCTCTAATCGGTCCATAGGCGGTTTCCACGTTGGTATGTAAAAATACCCCTTCTCCCATATACAATGCTCCGGATGGATCAGCACAGAAGGCACTAATTACATGATGTGTATCATGATCATCAAATCCGCTCAAGATGATGTCTTTTTCATCCGCTTTATCATCGCCGTCTGTATCTCTTAAGAGAACCAGATTGGTACCTTGTGATACATAAATGCCTTCTGGCGCAAATTCGAAGCCAGCCGGAATATGTAGATCATCTGCGAAAGTAGTTTGCTTGTCCGCTTTGCCATCGCCGTCCGTGTCTTCCAAAATGATCAATTTGTCATTTGGTCGTGCATCCCCAGGTCGATAATGCGGATAGGTCGGCATGGTAGCTACCCAGAGCCGGCCTTTGTTATCAAATGATAACTGAACAGGGTTAGCTAAATCATCAAATTCCTTTTCTGAAGCAAAGAGTTCGATCTTATATCCATCAGCTACAGTCAACTTGGCCAAAGCGTCTTCCCCGTATAAGTATACTGGATCTCCGTTTTTATCGCTCGGTTTGTAATTGGTTTCCACGGAGGGTAGGGTAGAGGTTTGTGCATCTGCGGCAGCGAGGTCCATTTCCTCTCCTTTGGCAGCGGACCAGATGGCGAGATCTCTTACTCCAGTCATTTCTCTAACCTTCACCAACTCTGCTGGATAGTTGTCGGGGCCAAAGGGTTTATATCTGCGTCCAAATACGTGTACGCCATTCGGTATCTTGAAATCGTTGTGCCAAAACCAATTCTTCTCTTGCACGGCTTCGTGGACTATTGCTCGGTATTCATCAGACACTTTTTTCTTGCTTCCAAACACTTGATTGGCCAACTCCTTAGCTAGTAGCTGGTAGCCTTCATCTTTTAACTGGCATCCGTCAATGGTCAATGGTTTATCATTAGTCGCAAACCAGTTCTCCGAAGGTGTATAGAGATCGATGAAGGGAATTCCATTGGTTGTAGCTACCTCAGCCATAGCTGCCGTATACAAGCGCAAATTCTCGTTTTCTGTTTCTCCATCTGGTGTGTCCTGAATATCTGACAGATCTTCAAAGGCAATGGGGGAAATTAATGCTAGTTTGGGGCTGGTTTTGCCATTGTAATTTTGTTGTAGGGTGTGATCGACAAAGGCCTGAAGTTCAGCCTTGTAATTATCAACACCTTCAGCACCTTGAAAAGACTCATTGTAACCGAAAAAGGCCAGTATAATGTCGGCTTCGTGCCTAGTTATCCATTCATCAGGCGTTTCAAAGTGCCCTCGGCTCCCAGAGTTTTTGGCTAATTCCGTTTGATATACTTCAGCTCCCGGAAAGGCCCAGGGGGAAACTCTGCCGGAATGAGGTCTGAATCCGGGGGTGTTTCCGCCGTCACACATATTTCGAATATACAGTAGACTGTCTGGATATCGCAGATGTAACTCGGTCTCGAAGTGCCCATAGTTCATCATCCGGGAACCCAAGTTATTCCCGATCAATATTATGTGGTCGCCTTTTTGGAAAGGAACAGCTGCTTCCGGTACTGGACTGCACTGCGATAAAAGAAGTGTTAGCGCCAGGAATCCACAGATGGAAAGGGAAGCCTGGGCTAGCTTGCTAATGCCGATATTCATGTTGTTGGTCTTCGTTTACGTTTCAGTGAGAAAGATACGGAAAATGCTCGGAACACCTAGCTTTATGCTCATAAGTTGACTAAGGAATTAGGGTAGGGTAGGTAGGATTTGTATCAATTAAAGTCGATCAAAAGCGAGCGGTAAGAAATGACGCTTCCAGACGCGATTAAATTGCTAATACTTGGGCAATCAGCCAATCTAGATAGCCTAGTCATCATCCTTTTTGTAGTGGTCTGCTAAACAAAGAGGCTGTAATTCGCTATTGTATCTTTATTTTATGGTAATCTAGTTGGATTCAAGTAATTCAAAATCAATTAGGTATCTTTGTCTCTGCCGAGCTGTCAGATAAACTATGTTGTGGTAACCCACAATATGTGTCTTTGGGAAAGAAGAAGCTCCGAGCTAACTTTAGGATAGCTTACATGGCGTCCGTTTTCGCCCGTTCTATCCACACATCTTATAGTTTCCTCTAAATAAATCCTCCAGTAGTTGATATTATGCTCTGGATATGTAGTAGTATCCGTTAAGGCTGTGTATGCATTTAACTAATCCAACAATAAATATTTTACTATGAAAAAATGGTCAACTGTATTTGTTTGCCTTTCCATCTTACTAACCGCTACCGCCTTTACAGCGGTGCAAAATATAGTTAAGAAAGGCCAGACTCCCGGAGCATATAAAGTCATGGAGGTCGTTACGCTATGGAAACTACTAAGTTATGACTATCAGCCCAACAGAGACTCGGATGGTACTTGGCTTGAAGAAGGGTTTCGATCTAAGTACGCGATGGCTAAGAAATATGTAGCTCCCGACATCCTAGAGGCCACCTACGGTGTACCTGTATTCTTGAAAGGACCGCACAAGGGAGAAATGAACTTTAATAGTAATACCGCTTTTGGGTATTATAATCCGGCTTTCATTTCAAAGGTGAAGGCTGATGTCAAGATCGTTCTGGCAAATCCATTTTTCAAAAGTCTGATCAAAGAGGCTTACCTCAACTACTTTGAAAATATGGCCCTAACCTACAAAGATGCTTATCTGTACCTAAACGAGAACCCCAAGAAGTTGAAAAGGATGAGCGGTAGTTATCTGCATCAAGTAAAACAGAAAGGGGGAACAGCTGACGGTTCCATGCAAGAGATCTTTAGGGAGTATGCAGATAGTGCTACCGGAGACGCCAGCTGGTATGAGGCCGTTACCGCTCCATCGTTTTGGGTTAGACGATCGATCGATGGTACTTCCAAGGAAATCTTTGAGCTATTGAATATGATCATTAGCGAGATGGAAAAAGAATAGATGTAATGTTCTCCATATAGGTTTCTATATTTTACTACAAAAATCAAAGAAGCCCATTTCACTTAATTCAGCTTTTAAAGCTGCAACCACGGACTCAGTAAGGGAGTGGACTGGCGGGCGAAACCAGCCGCAGTCCACTCCAATTATTTTCATGAATGCCTTGCCGGCTGCAATCCCGCCATATTTTTGCAACAATTGCACCATTTGCACGGATTTAAACTGAAGGGCTTCCGCCTTTTCTAAGTTTCCTGCCGCAAAAGCAGCCATTAATTCATTATAGAGTGGGGCGGCATAATTGTAAGTGCTACCAACGGCACCTTCAACCCCAATCACTAAGCCAGACAATAAGGCTTCATCTGTTCCCCAAAGAATGCTGTATTGACCATCTTTGAAACGTCGACAGGCGTGGTATTCCATAATGTTTGCATGGGTATACTTTATACCAGCCAGATTCGGGATGACTTCATCGGCCAACTGAAGAAATTCTAACATAGAAAAATGGCCACCGGTCAATGCAGGAATATGATAGTAGTAGAAGGGTAGGGAAGGGGCGCTCTTAGCGATTGCTGCACAGTAATCGACTAGGTCTTGAACGTTTTGTGGTCTCAGGAAATAAGGGCAGAGTATGGCAGTGCCATCCATCTTGCTTTTCTCCGCAAGGGTGGCTAAGCCCTGCATTTCGGTCAAGCTGGTACCGCCAAGCATGAAAACTGTTTCGATTTCACCTTTCACCTCTCCCCAGCGCTCCATAACCAATGCTTTTTCTGATCTAGAGAGAGAAGCGCCTTCGCCAGTTGTCCCGCAAATAAAGGCCCCTTGCACACCATTCTTCGCGTATAGAGCTGCCAGCTGGTCAATCTGATCTAAAGCTAATTCTCCGTCTGTAGTAAGTGGAGTGAAAGGGGCCGCAATTAATCCGGTAAGTTTTTTCATGGCTTCGTTTGTTTGAGTTGTTGGAATGTATAACGGGAAGCATCTTGATTATCCGGTTTGAAAAGCAAGCTGAATAGACTTCCCAATAAAAAACTACTTGTTAGTCCAGTAAAGGCGTACATCAGGAGGTGGATGGGGGTGTGCTCTTTGATAACGTACTGCAACAACCCACTGAGGAGCAAACCCAGTAAGGCACCGCCAGCGTTGGCCTTAGGATTGAAAATACCCAATAAGAATACGCCGCCCAAGCCACCGGCAAACAATCCCACGATCATGTTGAATTGATCCCAGAGAGAAGAAATTCCCCAAGTAGCCATGACCAAGGCTAATCCCGTTCCCGCTATCCCGATGATTACCGTAAAAAGCTTGGCCAAGCGGAGATAGAAGGCCTCCGTCTCTTTGTTCCTAAATTTTCGATAAAAGTCGGTGGTAAGTACGGTTGCAACAGAATTCATACTACTGTCTAGGCTAGACATGGAGGCCGCAAATATGGCCGCAATCAAGAGACCAGAAATACCTTGAGGCAGGCTACTAACGATAAACCAGGGGAACACAGCATCCGTTTTTTCCAAACTAGGGTTCAGCAAGGCAGGTTCACTTTGGTAATAGACAAATAGGAGCGTCCCCAAAGAGAAAAAGATTAAGGTGGAAGGTAAAGCCATCCAGGCTCCAATTCGTATACTTTTAGCTGCACTTTGCTCATCACTGGTAGTCAGGTATCGCTGTATCACTGTTTGGTCGCTTCCATATGAAATTAGATTGGTCGCTAGTCCGCCGATAATCACCACCCAAAATGTTGGTTCCCAAAAACTCCAACTCATGTCAAATATTCTAGTTTTACCGAAATCTGTGATTGCGGTTTCTATTGTATGTAGATCTAAGTGGAAGTAGAGGATAACTAAAGACAGTAGAGCGCCTCCTAGTAAAACAATCACCTGGAGGACATCGGTCCAGATCACCGCTTCTATGCCTCCCAATACCGTGTAGAGAATGCTCAGCAAGCCCATGGAAAGGATGCATATTTCTACATCGATACCCGTAACGACTGACAAAGCCAGCGAAGGCAATAGCAAAACAATGCCTAATCTGCCCAACTGCAAGAAGATGTACATTATACTGCCAGACCAACGTACCCACCGATTGAACCGTAATTCCAGGTATTCGTAAGCTGTGGTCAAATTGTGCCTTCTATAAAACGGAAGGAAATATCGAATCACCAATGGTGAGACCATGATGATTGTCATCATCAGAAAGAAGTATAACCAATCGGTAGCGAATGTTTTGGCGGGCACAGCCATGAAGGTGATTGCACTTAGTTGGGTGCCAAAAATACTAAGACCCGCTGCCCAGGCAGGAATTCGCTGTCCGCCCTTAAAGAAGTCCTCAGTTGAATGTTGTTTGCGTGAAAAACGAATGCCAATCCCTACTAACAACAGCAAGTACAAAGCTAATATCCAGTAGTTCAATTGCCCGAATTGACGAGCTTGTTTTAATTCTAGGATTTGGATGTCCGGGGTCCGGATACAGGGAGCGATTTCGCCTGAAGCTAAAACAAGCTTGTTCTCCAATTTCAATACCTGGGTGGTAACGGGTGGGGCATTGGGAATATCACCCAACTTTGTCCAGGATTGAGTAATGGTGTGAAAAGACCATATATCAGCGCTAAACCCGGGATGATGTTTCATCAATGAATCTCTCTGCACAAGGATTGATGGCTGATCAGAATTGCTATCTAGGCGTGCATTTAATTGTTCAATCTGGTTAAAAACAAGGCCGCTATCTCCACCAAGTAACAGAATATGGTTGGCCCCTAGTGAAATACCCGCACCAGCAGCAAGGGGAAAATCGGAGGATTCACTCATCGGTATTTCGCTCCATTCATTTCGCACAGGATTGTAAGACCAACTATCTGATAGAAAGGAAGTTGTGTTTTTATTGGCTGCTTTAAACCTCCCCTTGAAAAGGTAGAAACAATCTGTTTCTCCATTATTCTGGAATACCCCGACGGCATGAGTACGAGCTGATCCTGGCCAAACAGGGAGAGCCTGCCATCCGGCGTTCAAGTCATTTAAATTCAATCGAGCAAAGACCTTCTCGCCGGTGTCTGGGTCACTTCCTGCAATGTAAATGACCTCCTGTAATATATCGCCGCTGAGATTAGCCAAAGGAATTGGTAAAGAGGGGAGAGGTTCTTGAATTAACTCATCTAGCTCCTGATCCCAATTAAGCAAAAATACGTGATCAAGTACCTCATTATCACGCTGCCCACCGAGACAAATCACTCCCTTTGAGCTGCTTAGACTTAGACCATATGCAGTGGCTAAATCAAGGTGAAACAATTTGTTTTTAATCCACTTATCTTCCTGTATATCAAATAGATAGATAGCATCATGAAATACTTTTCCTCCGCCTTCCCAGGCGGGCCCATCAGGGAAGTTTGCACCGCCAGCCACAATCAGTACATTCTCATGAATCCCCATGAACGCACCAGCAAGGCCATGGGACTGCGTTTCTCCTGGAGCCGGAGGAAGGGTCGGCCAATGAGACCAATCTAAGGTAAGGGGTAGGGGAGTTGTCCAAAGAAAAACAGGTAGCAGCAATGTGCAGAGGAAAAGAATACTTGTACGTTTCATGATTCTGTTGAGGATTCCGTTCCGATAAAGGTGCTCAAAATATTTGGCAAATTTCAATTGCAGAATCGTGGGCGTGAGTTTCAAAACACTCTATTTAACATAATATAAATTATGAGGCAATTCTCTAGAAAAGCTTTTAATCCTCCATACATGGTTTCTGCAAATTATTTCTCGTACAAGTGTAGGTCTTGAATGCTCTTGAGCTAGAGATGATCGTTTAACATACAGCAGCGCTACTCTATTTACCTCATCTTTCCTTTTCAGCACTTCCTATACGGACTTGTGCTTTAGTAAGTACATATCCTTAGTCAGACAATACTAGCGCAATATCCAGCATTAATCATGCTGCTTAACATAATTGGCAGCAATAAGCGAGATTCAAGCGTTCCATAGTAAGTGCCTGTTATAAGTTGGATTTTGCAAAAAGCACCTCCCCTACTCTATGCTTATACGATCAAATCGAGAAACAAATTGTTTCCAATAAGCAGTTTAACAAATTGCTATTCAATGAGTTAGATATGAAAAACCAAGCTACTTTTTTGCTCTTACTACTCTCTATTCCTGCCATGATTCAAGCGCAAAAAGCGCCTGATTCCCCATCGAAATTTAAGCAAACTATATACATTAACCTCGGTTCTGTTATTTTTGACAGCCAAGTTTCGATTAGCTTCGAGAGAAGTATTTATCGTTCTTCTACAAACTTCGAGACTCGTGTAAAGCTTAATGCAGGTCGTTATTTGGTCAATGGCTCGGACTACGAAGCAGACGCTCCGATCACCTCCAGCTATTATGGTCTTTCCTTACAGCAATTAATTCCAGTCGGTAAAACGTATATTGAACTAAATGCTGGCGCTGCGCAGACTAGGTACTCTACCTTGTCAGATCCTTCCGACCGAAATAAAATCCGAGCTTACACACTGGCAGGACTCCGGTACAGTAATAATGGCTGGCTGGCCCGAGTCGGAATCGGTAACCTAGAGCTGCTGCATATTGGGCTGGGTCTAGAATTCTAAGCTAGAGAATCCTATGGTACATAACGTTCAATGGCGCTAGGACGGTAACCAATTCTATCTGCAACGTATTCGATTTGCTCATTGTCTTTCAGTACTATTGGATCAGTATATACCTGCCAAGTACCTAGCTTTTCTCCCTCTTGTACGATTCTAAATGCCAAGCTAGCGCCTTCAGTAGCACAGGACAAACTTAGCTTATCGTCGTCTTTTTTTGCAATTGGACTTTTAACATGTGGCGCTTTGTGCCCAGGCCATAGTTTTTCTATCAGGTCCTTCTCCGGCATCATGCCCGTATCTTCAAAAGAATTTACCCATCGATCACACTCCGCACTTAACTCAGCCAGGATATCCTTATACGCTGGATCTTGGGCCAGATCCTTGATTTCGTGCGGATCTGATTGCGTATCAAATAATTCTTCCTTAGGCTTCTGGGGTCGAAACCATTGAGCCTGAATATCAGTAATTTCACCGGATTCCTCTAATCGATGCAATTCCCGCATAATCGCCATCTGTTCTCGATAAGCCACCGGTAAAAACATTGACTTTTCCGGCTGATAATATCTAATGTATTTATATCGCTTGTCTCTAATGGCACGGTTAGTGTCATACTGCGCATCAAAACGATCCGCAGCAGCCCGTATATATCTCCGCTTTTCCCGGGTCGCTTGAGGACCCAGGAAAGCTTTTCCATCTAGCTCAACCTCAGGTGTAATCCCGGCTAAGGAGAAAGTGGTGGGCGCTAGGTCAATGAAGCTTAATAGGTCATCATTTCTAGTCTGAGCCAGTTGTTTTTCTGGAAATCGAATAACCAGTGGAACTTTCAATCCTGAATCATAAAGCAATCGTTTATGTCTGGGTAAAGGACCTCCATGATCCGTGTACCAAAAAATGATCGTGCTTTCCAATAAGCCATCTTCTTCCAATTGCTGCAAGATCTCCCCTACTTGGTAATCCATTTCTCGAATGTTCGAGTACATTCTTCGAACATCCTTGACGCCCACTTCTGTGTCGGGTAAGTATGGAGGGATCGGCACACTTAGATTCGGATCAACCCAAAGGGAATCTTCTGCCTTGCGCCAGATCCTTGACTCATGCGTTACTTCGAAATTAAACACAGCGAAGAAGGGCTGATTGGCATCGCGATTTCTCCAGTGCGCCTGTCGACCACTTTCATCCCAGGCCATCACTGTGGGCCTGAACTGATAATCCATTTTCGCGTTGTTGGTACAATAGTAACCTGCTCCTCGCAAAACCTCACTCATCATCTTGACACCGGGAGGTGGAAGAGCCTCGTAAAAACTAATACCCTCCGGCATGAACTTCGTGCGTTCTGCTGCCTCTTCGTCTGAAATATTTCCTGCGTACCAAGGACCGGTACGCATATGATTGGCTCCAATCCTGGTGGGATACATTCCAGTGGAAATCGCAGCACGACTAGGAGCACATACCGGTGAGGGAGAATAGAAATTATCATAGCAGACGCCCTCGGCAGCTAGTCTGCTGATGTTGGGCGTTTGGATGGTACTATCCCCAAATGAAGGAATAAAAGGACTTAAATCTTCCGCTACCAGCCAGAGTATATTGGGTCTTTCTGGAAGCGAAAGCGCTTCTTGTGACTGGGTATCATTTACTTCTACTTCCGACTCACAACTTAGTAAAAGTAGGAATATCGGGAGCAGGAATAAAGACTTGTAATTTGATGATGGCATTTCGTTTGTTTTCCGTTTTTTAATTCAAGAAATAAATATAGTGAATGTTGCTGCATGAAGGAGGCCGCCCCTACCCTTTTGAGCATCAATTCTTTCTAAGCCCTTGACTTTATCAATAAAAAACGCCTACATTTGCAATACTACAAAATAGTATTGATGAAAAAAGGATCAAAAATCGGAGAGTTTGAGGAGATCGTTATCCTGACTGTTGGTGTCTTAGGAGACAATGCCTACGGTGTCGCCATCAAAGATGAGATTGAGGACAGAGTAAAGCGAGAAGTCAGTGTTGGTGCGCTACAGACCACGCTCAGAAGGTTAGAGAAAAAAGGATTTCTAGCCGCCAAACAAGGGGCAACATCTCCTACTAGAGGTGGGCGTCCCAAATTATTTTTCTCCATTACCCCTTATGGCAAGAAAGCCATTCAAGAAAGCAGAGACGTCAGGAATTCACTTTGGGATGCATTGCCTCCTGGATTAATTAATGAAATTGCCTAAGCACATGAGCTCACCTCCAAAGTGGCCCCTAAAACTCTTGAAACTCTTCTGTAGAAAGGAGTATCATTTAGATATCGAAGGAGATTTATTAGAGCTGTATGAACGTCGGCTCGAACGCCTTGGTCCAACAAAAGCCCGGCAAAAACTCTGGAAAGATGTGATCCTCCTTTTCCGACCTGGCATGATCCAATCCATATTACCCGACTTAAATAAATCACCCATGCTTAAGCATCACCTACAAATGGCCTTCCGGCACATCAGCCGGGATAAGACTTCTTTCATCATCAACCTAACTGGCCTATCCGTAGGGCTAACTGCCGTCGTCTTAATCCTACTGTGGGTTCAGGATGAATGGCAGTATGATAAATTCCACGCTCAAGATGACCGTCTGTATAGCGTCTACCAAAATTATGATCGGCCTTCCGGTGCAAACACCACCGGACGAACGCCAACACCGCTCGCATCAGCCATGGCTGATGAGTTGCCAGAGGTAGAACATGCCGTAGCTGTTAATGACTTTTCTCAGTGGCGTAACTCCTTGGGATTGCTATCCTTAGAGGAGCAGTCCATAGAAGCTAGGGCACTCATTGCGAGCGAAGACTTTTTCGATGTATTTTCCTTTGCTGTTGTAGCGGGTAATAGCGATCTAACCATGGAGCGTAAGGATCTTATCGCAATCTCAGACCAATTGGCGGATAAGCTCTTTTCCTCACCAGAACAGGCGCTGGGACAAAGCTTGGAATGGGATCACTCTGGATTCAAGGGTTTATTCCAAGTCAATGCGGTATATACCGCCCCACCTTCGAATTCTAGTTTACAGTTTGACGTTTTGTTTAGTATCGATCACCTTCTAGATAACGACCAGTGGTCTGGAAATTGGACCAACAACTATGCTCGCACCTATTTTGTGCTAGCCCCAGGCACTGATATCGATTCCTTTAACCCAAAAATTGATCAGTTACTTTCCAGCAAAGAGGATAAATACCGATCCTCCTTAGTTTTCGCAGAACCTTTTTCAGATCAATACCTCTATGGTCGTTTCGAAAATGGTCAGGTCGCTGGCGGAAGAATTGCCTATGTCCGTTTGTTTTTGCTGTTAGCGGGCATGATTTTAATAATTGCTTGCATCAACTTCATGAACCTATCTACCGCTAAAGCAAGTATTAAGATGAAAGAAATTGGCGTAAAGAAAGCCCTTGGAGCATCGCGTACTAGCCTTGCCAGTCAATTTCTAACCGAATCTATCATATTAGCATTCATGGGGATCACCTTGGCCGTCCAGCTCTCGTATTTATTGTTGCCCTTTTTCAACCGAATTGCCGATAAGGATATCTCGATTCCACTATATCCAAGTTTCTTTATGGGGTTACTGACAATTGGATTAGTAACAGGTCTACTTGCAGGAAGCTATCCTGCTCTTTACTTGTCCGGGTTCCGCCCTATCACTATCCTACGTGGTAAATTGCCAACGCTGTTTGGTGAAGTGTGGGTTAGGAAGGGCCTGGTTATCTTTCAATTTTCGCTATCCCTCTTATTGATTACTGCGCTCTTGGTGGTTAATGATCAAATTCAATTCATCAAGAATAAGCAGCTGGGATACGATCGAGAAAATGTCATCTCTTTTCAATTTAAAGGAGATGTATATGATAATTGGTCAGGCTTACGAGATGGTAAATCCAACGAAAGCTTTTACCGCTTCATGGAACAGCTCCGGAATACGCCAGGAATTCAACATGCCTCCACGATATCTTTTGGGAATTTATTGGATAAAATCGCGGGGCAGTCCGGCGTGAGTTGGCCTGGGCAAACGGAAGAAGAAAAGGGAATATCCTTTAAGTCCCCTGTAGTAGGATACGATTTTATTGAGACTATGGGTATTCATCTAAAAGAAGGACGAACTTTCTCTCCTGAGTTCAAAGATCATTACCATAGAATCATGTTGAATGAAAGTGCAGCAGAGCTCATAGGCTTGGAAGATCCCGTAGGAAAGACGGTTAGAATGAACGGTGGAGATTGCGAAATTATCGGGATTGTCGAAAACTTTCAACATGGCTCTCTCTATGACATGATTGAACCCTTCATCTTCCGCTTCGATATCAATGGGGGGAATGTACTCGCAAAGATACAGTCCGGCACCCTGGCTGAAACCTTACCCAGATTAGAAGAATTGCACCAAGAGTCTCTACCTGGTCGTGCCTTCGAGTATAGCTTTCTGGATGACGACTATCTAGCCTTGTACGAATCCGAAGCCAAGGTCGCTACTCTTTCTAAATATTTTGCTGCCTTGGCGATCCTTGTTTCCTGTTTAGGGCTATTTGGCTTAGCTGTATTTACTGCTGAACGCCGAAGAAAGGAGATCAGTATTCGAAAAGTGCTAGGTGCATCAGTCTTTACCATCGTGCATTTACTGAGCTTTGGCTTTACAAAGGTAGTACTAGGAGCTGTACTGATTGCCACTCCCCTAGCCTATTGGGTGTTAAATAATTGGTTGGCGAATTTTAACGAAGGAATCAACTTTACCCCTTATTACCTGCTGGTTCCTGGTCTAAGCGTTCTATTTATATCTTGGCTTACGGTAAGTTATCAGACTTACCGGGCTGCAAAGGTGAGCCCATCGTATGCCCTGCAAGAGCAATAAAAGTGTTCGTTTTTGAACACTCTTAGTTCAGATGTGAACAATCAAATAGGAAGGGGAGCGTATATAGGAATTAGCAAAAATCTGTAAATCAACCTTTTACACTTGTTGGCATAAGCATTGTATTTTTGGTTGTAGGATTATTAAATCATTGATCTATGCTTCGTCATTTTATCACGCTGAGTTTACGCAATTTCAAACGCAATCGCTCCACTTTTCTAATCAATCTACTAGGGCTATCAACGGGATTAGCTTGTGTAATTTTGATCTACTTGTGGGTCAGTGATGAAAGACGGATTGATCATTTTCACTCAACTGATGAACGCTTGTACCAGGTAATGAACAACTTAGCATTACCGTTTGATGTCTTGACACTAGAAAGCACCCCCTACCCTATGGCAGATGCTTTGCTAGAAGAAATGCCAGAAGTCGAAGCTGCTGTCGCCGTCAACGACTTTTTTACCTGGCGGCATCGCGAGGGCATCATGTCAATGGGAGAAACAAAGGTGGAAACCAAAGGGCTTTATACTACCGCCTCTTTTTTTGAAGTATTTCCTTTTGAAATTCTGCAAGGTGAAACACAGCACCTTCTTCAACGAAAGGATGAAGTTATTTTATCTAATACGCTAAAGGATAAACTCTTCCCCAATCTACCTAATCCTATTGGTCAGATAATAGAATTCAATCATACGACCTTCTCAGGAAAATTTAAGGTGGCAGGGGTGATGGAGGGGCCACCGGCTAATGCTACTTGGCAATTTGACTTTCTTTTACATTTTGATGTATTGTTGGAGCAAGATCCTTCTGGGCGGCAATGGACTAATAATGCGGCAAAGACCTTTGTCTTGCTGCGAAAAGACACTAATCTAGAGGAGTTCAATGCTAAAATCGCTAACTATATCAATGAAAGAAATCAGTTTTCAAATGCTTTCACTCCTTTTGTAAAGCGATTTAGTGAGAAATACCTATACGGGAAATATGTTTCTGGGATTCAAAGCGGAGGCCGTATCGAGTACGTCAAGCTCTTCTCGATCATTGCCTTCATCATTCTATTGATTGCCTGTATCAATTTCATCAATCTTTCTACCGCGCAAGCCTCTATGAAAGGTAAAGAGGTCGGAGTCAAGAAGACCTTTGGAATAGGAAGAGCCGCCTTGATCTGGCAATTTTTAGGTGAATCCCTACTGCTTACTAGTATGGCCGTCCTAGTGGCTGTTCAGCTCGCCTATTGGCTCTTACCTTCTTTTAACCATATTGCAGGTAAGCAACTCACGTTTGACATCACCTTCAATAATATCCTAACATTAGCGGCTATCACCCTCTTAACGGCTCTGCTGGCTGGCGTTTATCCAGCATTTTACCTTTCTGGCTTTAAACCCATCGAAGTACTTAAAAGTAAAATAAACTTGTCCAAGAGCGAGGTTTGGATCCGAAAGGGATTGGTGATATTCCAGTTTACTTTATCCATCCTATTTATCGTAGGACTATGGGTCGTTCGTCAACAGATTGATCTAGCACAGACCAAAAACATGGGATACGACCGGGATAATGTCATCAGTTTTGATTGGAAAGGCAATCTCTATGATCAATGGAACGGCCTATTGGATGGCAAATCAAATGAAAACTTCTACGCTTTTATGAGAGGATTACGAGATATACCCGGCGTGGCTAGTGTCAGCAACATGAGTGGGAATATCCTCAATGATATTTATGGTCAAACGGGTATAAGTTGGAGTGGCCAAGAAGAAGAAAAGGATGTACATTTTCAATCACCCCTAGTGGGATATGACTTCATTGAAACCCTAGATATCAAGGTTCTACAAGGACGATCCTTTTCCGAAGAAATGGGCGATAATTATTCTAAAGTCATCGTGAACCAATCTACCGTTGAACTGATGGGCCTAGAAAACCCTGTTGGGCAAATTATTGGCCTAAATGATGGGAGTGAAATTGTAGGTGTGGTAGAGGACTTCCATTATGGTTCCATCCGCAATGCCATAGAACCGCTAATTTTTAGATGTGAGCAGAATGGCAGGAATGTGCTAGTGAGAATTAAAGCCGGTAGTGAAAAAGCTACTTTAGAGCGGCTAAAGACCCATTACGAAGCTTTTCTCCCAGGTTACTCATTTGATTTTAGCTTTCTCGACGACGATTATCAAGCCTTGTACGAAGCCGAGCAAAAAGTCTCATCGCTCTCCTGGTATTTTGCCTGCTTAGCCATTTTGATTTCTTGTTTGGGCTTATTCGGCTTAGCCACTTTTACCGCCGAACGACGGAAAAAGGAAATAAGCATTAGACGAGTTCTAGGAGCCAGTAGTATTCGAATCGTTAAGCTGCTCAGTAAAGACTTTACCCAAACCGTTTTGGTAGCTATTCTGATTGCGCTACCCCTCAGTTATATACTGGCTAAAAACTGGCTATCCAGCTTTGCTACTAGTATCAAACTACAGCCAGGAATCTTCATTGGCTCAGGAGCAGCGGTCTTGCTAATTGCCTGGCTAACGGTGGGCTTCCAGACCTACCAAGCCGCTAGAACCAGCCCGATTCACGCCTTAAAGGAAGATTGATTGTATCGGGTTCTACTTTTTTCGAACTCTAATGGCAAATTGAAGATAACGGGTGTCCTTACCCAGGAAAGCAGTCACCAATTGACCAAATAGACCTTTTATAAGAGAATCTCCTTCGTATCTATTGATCCCCTCGAAATGCTCGATTTGGTATTGGTGTTGGGCTAGTATAGCCCGCAAACTTTTCTCCGTGAAGAAACGATAATGCGTACGATCTAATATACCAGCATCCTTATACTCCCAATCCTTCTTAACCAAGAGCTCATAAAGGTTCAGGATGTGACGAACATTTGGAATGGAAGCTACCAAGACACCTTCTTTGCAAAGCTTTGATTGGATGCTACGGAAGAAGAAATCGTGGCTCGTCATATGCTCTATGACATCATTACAGATGACCAAATCAAAGTAATCTTCGGGCAGTTGATCCGCCTGCTGTTCATATGTTCCGACCAAGACTTGATCCAATACTTCTCTGGCCACCTCAGCAGCTTCAGGGACTGGCTCCAAACCCCAATATTCAGTGGGAAGTTCTAGGTTGGCCCTGAATCGGCCCTCCCCACATCCAATTTCTAGCACCTTATTGTAGCTATTGGGTAAAGCCGGGATCATTTCCGTCCGATCCCGGGTATAGTAATTGGCGGCAGCATTCATATGTAGGCTTACTGTTGAGGCCAACAAGATAGAAATATTCCTCCCCTACGGGCAAATTTAACTCCTTTGTCGTCGTCTCCTGGCAATTATAAGTGCATTTACTTAACAAAAGTGAAAATAATTTATTATATTTACAATTGTTAAGTAAATGCATCGCAATGAAATCTCAAAGTTTAGGTGAATTTGAAGAACTAGTACTCTTGACGGTAGCTGCCCAGCACGACACTGCCTATGGGGTATCTATTAAGGAAAGTCTGGAAAAGGAACTGGACAAAAAGATTAATATCAGCGCGGTCCACGTGACCTTGAAGCGGATGTCAGACAAGGGTTTTGTCGATGCTCGATTTGGAGGTATTACTCAGGATCGTGGCGGAAGGCGAAAGAAGTACTATGTCATCACAGCCTTTGGTAAACAGATGTTAGATAGGCAGTTTGCCATCCGTAATAGCCTTTATCAAAGGATACCCAATATTTCATTCAATACATGAACAATCACCCACCGAAATTAGCACTAAGATTCCTTCGCTGGTTTTGTAGAGCGGATTTCATTGAGGAGATAGAAGGCAATTTACTAGAAATTTTTGAGAGCCAATTTGAAGGTGAATCCCGATGGAGCACCCTCTGGTTCTATTGGCAAGTTGTATTACATTTTCGACCCGACTTTATTAAACCCAACCCACTCATGACCCTTTTTTCCAGAAGCCTCCTCAGGCATAATCTATTAATCAGTTATCGATCTTTCTTAAGAAACAAAAGGTCCTTTTTCATTAATCTGACGGGCTTATCCAGCGGATTGGCCTGTGTCTTGCTAATCTATCTCTGGGTGGCTGATGAATGGCAATACGATCGATTTCATGAGCAAGACCAACATCTATATAGAGTACTACAAAATCACACTTCTCCTAGTGGTATAAACACTTGGAAAAATACGCCTATTCCATTGGCCGATGCCCTAAAGACGGAAGTAGTAGGAATCACAGAGGCTGTTTCAATTAGCAGCAAGGAGGAAAACCCCAGAGGAGTTTTAAGCAATGGGGATCTTGAGCGTATTAGCAATGGTATTTTTGCGAGCCCTGCTTTTTTTGATCTCTTCAGTTTTCCCCTAAAGGAGGGCACCGTTGAACAGGTGCTCACTAAAAAGGATGCAGTAGTGCTATCAGAACAGACAGCTAAGGCGCTCTTTCCTAAGGAAGAATCTATTATTGGTAAAACCATCAAGTGGAGAGATGTAGCGTTGGAAGTTACCGGCATGTTCGCAGATGTGCCGAGTTACTCCTCACTACAGTTTGATTTTGTATTGCACATCGACCTGATGACTGAGCGAGATGAACATGCTGGAAAATGGAATGGAGATTATGCCCGAAACTATGTATTGCTAAAGGACCACACGGAAGCCGAGAAAATCAGTAGCGGTTTGGGGGACTTTTTGAAAACAGGCGTGGCCCAACGAAAGCGGTCCACCTTGTTCCTTCAAAAATATAGTGATCAATATCTCCACGGTAATTTCAAAGATGGATTCTTGGCTGGTGGTAGGATTTCATATGTCAAATTGTTTTCGATTACAGCCCTATTCATACTGTTGATTGCCTGTTTTAACTTCATGAATCTATCGACCGCACAAGCTGGGCTCAAAATGAAGGAAATTGGCGTAAAGAAAACGATGGGAGCCCAAAGGTATGCTCTAGTAGGGCAGTTTCTAACAGAGTCCTTACTGATGACTTTTCTGTCTTTATTTATGGCCTTGTGTTTAGTCGTTTTCTTAATTCCACACTTCAACCAACTCACCGGTAAGTCCTTAGGATTGGTTTTGGGTTGGCAAACGCTTGGGGTGATCTTGGCTATTGTCGTAATCACGGGCTTGGTTGCAGGCTCCTACCCTGCCTTTTATTTATCTCGTTTTCAACCCAAAGCAGTGTTGACCAGCGATTGGCAGGGAGCAGCGGGTGGTGCTTGGTTGCGAAAAAGCCTTGTGGTATTGCAATTCAGTCTCTCCGTGCTCTTCATGGTATCCGTATTCATTGTCAATGGTCAGTTGAAATTCATACAGGAAAAGCATCTTGGGTTTAATCGGGACAATGTCATACAGTTTAATCGTAGTGCTTTTACTGGAGACTACAAGACTTTTTTACACGAATTAGAAAAATTGCCAGGGGTGCAGGAAGTAGCTAATATGGCAACTCCGATCTTGGCCGGAGGAGGCGGACAAAGCGGTTATTCTTGGAGAGGACAGGAAGAGGATAAAAAATAC
>JAHQWA010000021.1 GCA_019634045.1 Saprospiraceae bacterium | reverse complement strand
CCGTCTAAGTATTGGCATTCAATCCTTCTTGGAAGAAGACTTGCGATTTATGAATCGCGCTCATTCGGCCGCTGAAGCTGAGGTTTGTATAGACCTCGCCTTGGAGTATGGTTTTACCGCTTTGACAGTCGATCTCATCTATGGCACACCCACGCTTACCCATAGCCAATGGGAACAAAACCTGCAAAAGGTGTTCGCCAAACCCATCCAACACCTTTCCTGTTATTGCCTGACCGTAGAGCCCAAAACGGCACTGGATCACTTCGTCAAAACAGGCCAAGCCAAGGCCGTAGATGAAGAACAAGCAGCTCATCAGTTTGAGCGTTTGATCGCGCTAAGCAAAGCAGCCGGATTTGAACAATATGAAATCTCCAATTTCGCACGTGAGGGCTATTATGCCATCCATAATTCTAATTATTGGAAGGGTAAGAAATATCTCGGCATCGGGCCCTCTGCTCATTCTTTCAATGGAGAAAGTCGCCAATGGAACATAGCCAATAACGCCCAATACATTCGAGCGTTACAAGCTGGAACATTATCCTTTGAGGTAGAGAAGCTAAGTTTGGATCAGCGTTACAACGAATATGTCATGACTGGCCTGAGAACCGTTTGGGGATGTGATATCAAAAAAATCAATCAACTCTCTACAGACTATGCGCTTCATTTCAAAGCAAAAGCGCTGGCCTTTATCCATGCGAATAACATGGAGGAAAAAGATGGAAATTACCGATTGACGGAAGCCGGTCGACTATTAGCAGATCATATTGCTATGGAGTTGTTTGTCTAATAGTGGTGAAAAATAAGCCCTTCAAGGTCGAAAGATTGTTTTTTACCCATGAAAACAGTTTTGAGATAACCTCTTCAATACCTTTATTTATTAACTTGATAGCGCAAAACAAAACGAGCTACCATTATGGATACCAGCAAGCGCTATCTATCCTTTCTCACTCCTTTGGCCCGCCACCGGAAACTACTTCTCTTTTCCGGCATCCTGCTTTTAGTTATTTTACTCTTGGGGAATTGGAGTCGCTTTTTTGCGCCAAAAATAGATTACAATACCCAAGTCAAGCCCATTCTCAATAAACGTTGCATCCACTGCCATGGTGGCGTAAAGAAAAGTGGGGGTTTTAGTTTAATGACCCGCACCCAAGCCCTTGCGCCGACAGAATCTGGCCAGCCCGCCATCATTCCTGGCTACCCGGACCGAAGTGAACTGATGCGCCGCATTCTATCCGATGACCCAGAATTGCGAATGCCATTTGAAGCTGCTCCACTTCCTGCAGCGGAGGCCAACATCCTCCGAAAATGGATAAAGCAAGGAGCGGAATGGGGTATTCACTGGGCCTACCAAGCCGTTGAAGAGGTTCAAGTCCCCAATAGCCTTGGCACAGCCTGGGGTAGTTTGGATGAATCAGCTGGTCCTTGGGAAAGAAATGAAATTGATCACTTTGTTGGCGAGAAAATAAACCTTCAGGGATTAAGCCCATCCCCTAGAGCGGATAAGAATACCTTATTGCGACGCTTAAGTTTAGACTTAATTGGTGTACCGGCACCCGACGAGATAGCTGATCGATTTCTACGTGATGAGTCAGTTGAGGCATATGATCGTTTGGTAGATGACTTGTTGGCAAGTCCTCAATTTGGGGAACGATGGACGGCAGCTTGGCTTGATTTAGCCCGATATGCGGATTCAAAAGGATATGAACGAGATGCCAACCGAATTATCTGGCCATATCGGGATTGGCTCATCCGCGCCTTTAATGCAGACCTGCCATATGACCAATTTCTCACCGAACAACTGGCCGGCGATCTACTCCCCAATCCCACCGACGCCCAATATATTGCTACCGGATTTCACCGAAATACAAAAACAAATGATGAAGGAGGAACAGATAATGAGGAGTTTCGGGTAGCTGCCGTGATCGATAGAGTGAATACCACCTGGGAAGCCTTAATGGGGACCACCTTTGCTTGTACCCAGTGCCATGGTCACCCTTATGATCCCATAGAACATGAGGAATACTATGAATTCTACGCCTTCTTCAATAATACTCGGGATGAGGACACTTATGACGACTATCCCTGGATCAAACAATTTACGGGTGAAGACAGCCTGTCCTTGCTCGCATTGAAATCCTGGATTACAAAAGTGAGCGGTCCAGAAAAAGCCCGGGAGATCGCCACCTTCCTCCGCACTGGCCAACCCGCCCACAACTCCCTCAAAACCGACCTATTGGTCAACGCCGCCTTATATGACACCAAGTTTCTTGGACTCCGGCATCAAGGCTCCGCCCGCCTAGCAGCTGTTGACCTGACGGGTAAAGAACAACTCATTTACCGCTATAGCACGGGTAGAAATACAGGAACTGCACAAATCAGATTGGATGCGCCTGATGGTCCGCTGCTGGCGGAACTTTCTATTCCAAAAACGAAAGGGAATCAGATTACTCGGGTCGACTTAAATCAGACCAAGGGTATTCATGACCTCTATTTCACTTATGAAAACCCAGAACTAGCAGATAGTGATGCTCGAGGCATCAGTTTTGATTGGTTCCATTTCGGCAAGGTTTTCCCCGGAGCAGGTTCTGAAGAATATGAACAGTATAAAGCCATCTTCTGGCAATTGCTTAACACCTATCCTCCTTATTCCCTAGTCATGGTAGAGAATCCATTGGACATGCAGCGCAAATCCTATGTATTCGATCGAGGAAATTGGTTAGTCCATAAGCAAGAAGTTCAAGCAGATGTGCCGGATATACTTCCCCCTTTCCCAGCAAATGAAGCTAAAAACAGATTGGGCTTGGCAAAATGGTTGACCAGTAAAGAGCATCCATTGACGTCAAGGACTATGGTTAATCGTCTTTGGGAACAAATCTTTGGCAGAGGATTGGTGCTTACGTTGGAGGATTTAGGTACGCAAGGGGAACCGCCTACGCACCCCGCCCTCTTGGATTGGTTAGCTCATAAGTTTATGCACGAACACCAATGGAGTATCAAGGCACTTTTAAAAACAATGGTGTCTTCGGCAACCTATCAGCAGTCTTCGGTTCTTACTCCTCCTCGACAGGAAAAAGACCCTGATAATATTTATTATGCCAGAGCCTCCAGAGTACGTCTTTCCGCAGAGCAGGTCCGAGATCAATCTTTAGCGGTAAGTGGTTTGCTTAGTAGTAAGATGTTCGGCCCGCCAGTGAAACCATCTCAGCCAGATGGGATTTGGAATATCCCCTACAATAACGAAAAGTGGATTCTCAGCGAAGGAGAAGACCGTTATCGACGAGCCCTCTACACACATTGGAAGCGCTCTGCCCTCTACCCTTCCATGGTGACCTTCGACTTGGGTAATCGGGATCAATGCTCTGCGCGGCGGATTCGCACCAACACTCCCCTCCAAGCATTGGTAACCCTAAATGATCCGGTATTCATAGAAATAGCTCAACACTTTGCCAAGCGAATGCAGGATCAATCCGCCAAAGTAAGCGATCAAATTGCCTGGGCCTACCAAGAAGCTACTTTGCAAGATATTGCGCCCGAGAAGCAAGCAATTTTGGAGGAGTTATACGGCCAAGCGCTACAGGACTTCCAGCAAGACCAAGAAGCTGCTCAGGAAATCCTAGGAGAGCTGAGTGAGGCGCCCAATAGACCCAAGTTGGCGGCCTTAGTCATTGTCGCCAATGCTATTCTGAACCTCGATGAGTTCATCACTAAAAGCTAAATCATGTCAAAAAAACGATCTAACATAACGCAAGAAGCTCTATTGAGGCAAGGACAGTTAGAAACACGTAGACTTTTCCTAAAACAACTGGGACTAGGATTAGGAGCCATGTCCTTGGGAGGCCTTTTAGGCTGCCAAGGGGGGCATTCGGCCTCAGCTAGCGCAGGGCTCTCTGGCCATCCACTAGATGCGCTAAAGCATCCCCATTTCGCACCCCGTGCTAAGTCTGTGATCTACATCCACCTGGCTGGCGCCCCCTCACAATTAGAACTGTTTGATTATAAACCCGAACTAGCAAAGTTAGATGGCCAGCTCGACTTTCGCCTAGTTTGTTAGAGGGTAAACGCTTTGCATTCATCCGGGGTGTACCAAAGATGCTCGGTCCACAGGCCACTTTTAAGCAACATGGCGAAAGTCGAGCATGGATCTCGAACCGGGTACCACAACTTGCGACTTTAGCGGATGACCTCACTTTTTTCAAGGCTGTATATACAGATCAATTCAACCACGCCCCCGCACAGCTCTTAATGCATACCGGCAGCCCACGACTAGGGCGGCCTAGCATGGGTTCATGGGTTACGTATGGTTTAGGCTCAGAAAACGAAAACCTGCCTGGCTTTGTCGTTTTAACTTCAGGAGGAAGTAATCCCGATGCCGGAAAATCAGTGTGGGGTAGTGGATTTTTACCCTCCTTGTACCAAGGTGTACAATGTCGATCGAAGGGCGAGCCTGTACTTTATTTAAGTGACCCCAAAGGGATGAACAGGGATCTCCGCAAGGCCTCGATAGAAGCCATTAACAAAGTGAATGAGTTGACTCATCAAGAATTCCAGGACCCTGAAATTCTTTCTCGAATGGCACAATATGAGATGGCATTCCGCATGCAAGTCGCCGCTCCTGAGGTAATGAGCATCAATGATGAACCGGAGTATATTCACAATATGTATGGAACCAAACCGGGCAAAGCCTCCTTTGCTAACAATGTACTATTAGCTAGGAAGTTGGTGGAAAAGGGAGTGCGCTTTGTACAACTCTACGACTGGGGATGGGATTCGCACGGTACCGGTGAAGTAGGAGCTCTAAACCTGGGCTTTGTCAGAAAGTGCGATCAAATGGATAAGCCCGTAGCTGCTTTACTCAGAGACTTAAAGCAAAGAGGCTTACTAGAGCAAACTTTGGTGGTTTGGGGAGGGGAATTCGGCCGTACCCCGATGCAGGAAAATCGGAATGGTGTGGATTTACCATTCAAAGGTAGAGACCATCATCCGGATGCCTTCACTATGTGGATGGCAGGTGGCGGCATGAAAGGCGGCTTTACCCATGGCGAAACAGATGAAATTGGCTATAGTCCCGTCAGTGGAAGAACTTCAGTATTTGACCTTCAGGCCACCATTTTACACCAATTGGGTTTTGATCACGAAAAATTCACTTACCAATTCCAGGGGCGACCTTTCCGTCTAACGGATGTCGAAGGGCATGTAGTTAAAGAGGCCTTGGCCTAAGGGTAGTGCAAGAGATCTGAACATTTCCCTAGGCCCCAGCTTGAAAAGCGTTGGATTTCTTCAGCTTTCTTGGTCATTTCTTTTTCTTAGGAGTAGGAATAAAGCCTTCCACATAGTCGGGATTCGGTTCCTTAGGTATCGGAGCATGCATGTTTGCACGCCAATCGTTCAAAATCGCCAATAATTCCTGAGCCTTTTCGGGACGATCGGTGGCTAGGTCTTGCTGTTCCCCCAGATCATTGGCAAGGTTGTAAAGTTCTATGGCATCATCCTCAAAGTATTGATGCAACTTCCAATTCCCTAAACGGATGACAGACCCCGGGCGGGTTCGAAAAAGATCATCACGGCTTTCATCTCCCCCAACTCGATACGCTTGCAAATAAATAGGAAAATGCCAGATCAACGGGCGTTCTGCCAATGGTTTCTTTTCCAGTAGCAAATCGGCCAAACTTTGACCATCCAATACTTTCTCGTTAGGTACTTCAATGCCGAGGAGATCTAATAGCGTAGGAAAGAAATCTAGATTAGTGACCGGCGTGTCCGTTTCCCAAGCCTCCTCAATTTTGCTTTTCCAACGGACCAGTAGTGGAACTCGGATTCCTCCTTCATAATAGGAACCTTTACCCGCTCGCAAAGGATGCTGGCGAGATTGGAAGGAGATTCCTCCATTGTCCGAGGTAAAAATTAGGATAGTATTGTCAAGTTTAAGGTTTTCCAAGCTTTGTAAGATCCGCCCCACATTTGCATCCATCGTTTCTACCATAGCTGCATAGTTGGGATTCCGTCCCTGCCCATCCAACTGCGGTTTTTGCTGGTACTTTTCTACTAGTGCTTCCTTTCCTTGTAGTGGGGTATGTATCGTGAAGTATGGGAGATACAGAAAGAAAGGGGATTGGTGATTTTCTTCAATGAAATGTAGCGCCTCATCGGTTATTCGATCCGTCAGATATTCTCCCTTGGGGCCATCCGCCAGATTTGGATTCTTATAGGGGCTAAAATAAGATTTGGGATGCCCCGCCTTTCCTCCGGCTACGTTTTGATCAAACCCTTGACTCCTAGGATCTTCTCCCAGATGCCATTTCCCAATCGAGCTTGAGACATAACCCTTTTCCGCTAGCACTTCTGCTAGCGTTAATTGGTCGTCAGCCAATATCGTGGTATTTGGGGTAGGAATCAGTTTTCTCGTTTTGGCATTTCCTCGATCAGAATTACCTACGGTATAGATACCATGGCGTGTCGTCTGTTGCCCAGAGATAAGGCAGGCTCGACTTGGCGCACAATTGGCAGCCCCAGCATAGGCATTGGTAAAACGAATGCTTTCCTTGGCCAGTTGATCTAAATTCGGCGTTTCATAATAGCGAGAACCATTAAAGCCGACATCTTTCCACCCCAAGTCATCTACATTGATCAATACAATATTGGGCAGCTCTTCTGCCGGTGTCGACGTGCAGGACAAAAATCCCAGCACCAATAATAGTATTATCATTTGTCTAATGAGCTTCATCATAATCTTATCTAGTTGAAGTACCCAACGAAAATAAAGTGTATCTACCACCTTCAGGGGGTAAATTATCTCAATATACACCCTATATAATCTCAAAAAGGTAAATCCTAAGTCGGTCTTCTTCATTTTCTTTGGGCAAGAATCCCTTAGTAAGGAATCAAACAAACATCTTGGACAGAGGAGCAAAAGGAAATGACTCCATTTCTTTCTTTTTGATTTGGAACTAAAAGCCACAAAACTTTTCCGTTATTTGTTTAGGTATTATCAAGGCCTTTATAAACGAAAAACTGGAATTATCATGCAAAGACTGTTAGTTATATTCTTACTCACCGCCTTCTGGGCTTGCCAAGAAACTAAAGACCGTCCTGCCGAGCGACTAGATATTACCAAAATGGATCCTGTCCATTGTTATACCGGAGCCGCCTCTCCCTATACAGCCATCGGTTTGATTCCAGCCTATCTAGCAGAGGTGGAGGCCATGAAAGCTGACCCAGGCCAGGCATCAAGTACCACTGGTATGATCTGGGTAGAAGGCGGAAATTATGTAATGGGAGGAGATAATGAGCAAGCGAGGGAAGATGAATACCCGGAACATCCTGCTGCTATTGATGGATTTTGGATGGATGAGACCGAAGTGACTAATGCTCAATTCCGCGAATTCGTTGACGCGACGAAATACATCACCACTGCCGAAAAGGAAATTACGCGCGAAGATATCCTAGCGCAATTACCAGAGGGGACCGTTTTACCTGAAGACCTTGATTTATCTCCCTTTTCTCTAGTTTTTCATAGTCCACCTCCTGCCGACAGAGCCTATAATCCTCAAGATTGGTGGTCAGTCATCAAAGGAGCCAGCTGGCAACACCCACAAGGCCCAGATACCGATCTAGAGGGACGCGAAAGTGAACCTGTTGTACATATTTCTTGGTATGACGCCATGGCCTTCTGCAAATGGAAAGGCAAGCGGCTTCCCACTGAAGCAGAATGGGAGTATGCTTCTCGTGGTGGAAAAGAGGGCGGGGTATACCCCTGGGGCAATGAGCCCGTTTCTACCCAAATGGCTAATTATTGGCAAGGGGACTTTCCCTCTAGTCATCAGGTCGAAGATGGATTCGAGCGATTAGCTCCTGTAAAAAGTTTCCCGGCCAATCCATTGGGGCTTTATGACATGGCAGGCAATGTTTGGGAATGGTGTGCGGATTGGT
>JAHQWA010000314.1 GCA_019634045.1 Saprospiraceae bacterium | reverse complement strand
TACGAGCGGCAAATATTTACGGCCAGCCCATCCGCAAGCGGTTCACTCACTCAGATGTCCACTGGACATCTGCCACTGGGTGGATCGTTCGCTCATGTTAAAAAGCCTCGCCGTACCTTCTAGGTATGCCTGCGCCTACCTGCCGGTAGGCAGGTTTTTTGTCTCGCTCAGCACAAAATTTGCTCGCACTCGCCCGTCTGGCCGCCGGACAGGCGCAATCATGAAAGTTTAAACATACTCTAATAGGATTTTTCACAATTAGGAACTGATCGGAGTGAGGAAAAATTGTTAAAGGCATCGAATTATTCCTTTGTGGCCGAGTGCCTTTACCTTTGCTACCTTAAAGGTATCAAAAATTGCCGAGAAGAGCGGGAAGCTATGGGCTAGCTGAGCAAATTTAGTAACAGCTGATAGCATTTTGGCAAGAAGATGATAAGCCCTACTGTAGCCGCCCCCATGGCGGTTAGCAAGACACCAGCTGCCGCGGCATCCTTGGTACGCCCAGCCAAAGCATGGTGCTCTGGCGAAACTAGGTCAGTAATATATTCTAAGGCGGTGTTAAATGCCTCGGCAGCCAATACACTGGCGATCGCGAAAACGATCAAACACCATTCCGTCGTAGAAAGCTCAAAGAACCATCCCATCAACACGCTCAAAAGCATCATCAGGGCATGTATCTTGGCATTATCCTGGGTGGTAAATAGATCTTTCAAGCCCTGAAAGGCATATTTGAAGCTTAAAATTCTTGCCCTTATCTTCATCACTCACTGGTTTTACTCATCAAGAAGGCTTGGCGGCTTCTATTGCCCTAGCTGGCCGGCCAATACGAATACTTCCTTTTGCCTCCGTACCCCTCCATCCGGCTGAAATATTTCTGCCCATAGGACGTAAATCCCCGTTCGGGCTTTCTCTCCTAAATTTATACTACCGTCCCACTTAAAAGATCCACTGGTCGCCAATATTTCATTCCTAACCAATCGATGGATCAATCTCCCCTGGGCATCGAAAACATGTAGGTTCATGACAAAGCCCGGCTTTTCTACCTCATACTGTATCAATAGTACATCCTCAAAACCATCCGAGTCTGGCGAAAAGCGAGGGTTTGGAAGAAAGATAATGTCATTGTTATCGACGGCTTGCGTGGTATCAATTAGCTGAGAGTTCTCGTATGTCGGCGTGGCAAAGCCCACTGTGGCAGCGGCTGAATGCCAATTCCCAGATTCGTTGGTTGCACGATCTGGACTGATCCTTTCTAGGGAAACGCCATTGGCGTCATCTAGGAGAGGAGAGTGTAGGTCTTTATCGTATTGAAAAGAATCGATCACAATATTACTGGGAGTTGCCAAGGTGATATTGCCTTCATCATCGGGGAGAGAAGGTAGCGGGTTTTTTATCATGGCAAAGGGAGAAGGAACGTCGTAGCGGTTGACGATATCGCCCGGTTCTTCGGAGATGACTACGAAGCCTCCCGGGAATAATAGAAAATCGCTTTCGATTGGGCCTCCAATATTCCCACTATCTAGGTTGAGATTGCCAAGTCTAAGGTTGCGCAAATTGAAGATCTTGTCGGATCTATTGAACAGCTCAACAAAGTCCTTGCCTCCCGTAGCAGGATTGAAGAGTAGCTCATTGATGACAATATCACCAGGCTCCGGAGTCACCGTTAGCCCAAACTGAATGCTGTTATTATCCCCAATGGGATTGCCAATACAGTCTGTAATCTCGCTACCTACTTGCACCGTATATACCGTCCCTTCCTGGACGGCACCATTGAGAATGAGTACCACCTGCTTGTTCTCGGGTGATTGTAAAGAGACAAAGTTGATGGGTAAGGAAGGCTCGATGGTATAGTTGGCTACGTTATTGGCTACGGCGGGATCCAGCTCTTCGTCAAAAACGACAATTAATTCGAAGTCACTGACGGCCACCGCCTGGATCAAAGAGGGACCTTGGGTATCTGGGGCAGCTCCTGCCAAGCTATTGATTTTACCTGGTGTTCCGCCAGCGGGGTCCTCCGAAGCTCGCCAATTACCGCTACAAGTATACGGCCCATCAGTTTGGATGAGTTCTAAGGTGTATCCTCCACTAGCTTTTTCAAAATCCTGATACCAAGCGCTCGAGTAACTGACCTGGAATATATTATTACCATCATCATCAACGAGGATGACGTCATCTCCGCCGTTGGTTAGGCTGGGAAAACTAGGAATGGCGGCCACCGCTCCAAAAGTTTCAAAGGCAGCCGCTTCGTCTTCATCACAGACAATGATGTAGCTATCGGGCAAAAGATTCACATCGGGGAGTGTCTTCGGAGAGCCTCCCGTGCTTAACCCTAGCGTAGACAATTGGATCACCTTATCGCTGCGATTGTATAGTTCAATAAATTCAGTTTCAGGAAGGCCGAGTGCGGGATTGGGGTCTGCCATGATCTCTGTAACGATGATATCATTTTCTTCTGCAGATTGGATATTGAAGAAGGTGAAGGAAGTACTTTCCATTCCACCGGCATTGCCATTCACATCTTGGATCCCCTCTACCGTGACCGTGTAAGTTTGTTGGTTAAGCAGGCTTGTTCCCAAACTAAGCTGTAGATGATTAGGAGAACTTCCCGCGCTAATGCTGGAAGGGTTTCCGATTCCTCCATCAATGGAAATAGTAGTATTGTCGGGAATCTGTACGGGTTCATTAAACTCGACTTCTACTGTATTGGCTGCACTAGCAGCTGCGGCAAGGAGGGTGGGAGGAACATTGTCCTGAAAGATGGGTTCAATGCTGACATCATCGAAGAAAAAGTTGCTTGCTCGCGAGGAAGTATAATTACAGAGAAAACCAAAGTAGGTCCCCATCGGATAGGTACTATCATTGGTTGTTCCTTCCAGCTGGAAGTTGGTACCCCCTGTATAATCCGCTTCTAAGGTCCAAGCGCCTTCTTCCGTGCGTACTACCTTGATGCGGGCTATAGGCTGAGATCCGCCTACCGCTCCGACTGTCCCGCTAAGAAGCGGAGTAGCGGAAGCACCATCCTGCCGAAATAGCTCAATGGCATCATCCGAACCAGAAATTCCGCCGATACGAATATAATACCCGTTGAGGTCTGCGGTGAGATCCGGTTGAGAAGCATTGAGATAGACGATGGCATAGTTACTAGCAGAGGGCGCAAAGGTCAACTTAACAAGAAACTCCCATACGGTAGGGTCTTCGTTGGAAGTTGGGGCAGAAAGAGCGAGGTACGAGCTATTATTAGATCCCGGAGCTGAATCATTTAACTGAAGTTCTCCGTTATTGATTTGAAAGTTGTCGGTTAGACCAATCCAACTCGGATTGTTGGTGAAGTCTCCATCAGAAAAGTCATCGGTTAATTGGGATATCAAGCTAATCGGGAGACAGAAAAGCAAGATAGGGAGCAATGTGTTCTTCATGACCACAAAATTAGGTCAATTCCACAAAAAATGCTCGTCTAGGAGCATAGTTTTGTCCTCCAATAGAAAATACATTTGCGGCAATCGCCTTATGCCTGTATCTTTGCTGCTCGATTTTTGCTATGAGCCCCAATCAGATTATTTGGATAATTTTTTAAATGCAAAAAAATGAAAGTAGCAGTTGTAGGTGTTACCGGATTGGTAGGCACCGTGATGCTCAAAGTGTTAAACGAATTTCAGTTTCCCGTTACAACCTTTATTCCCGTAGCTTCAGCTCGATCTGTGGGTAAGAAGATTACCTATAAAGGTGAGGAACACACCGTGGTTGGTATGCAAGAGGCTATCGATATGAAGCCTGATGTAGCCATTTTCTCCGCTGGAGGTAGCACTTCTAAGGAGTGGGCGCCCAAATTTGCTGAAGTAGGAACTACGGTAATCGATAATTCTTCGGCTTGGCGGATGGATCCGAGCAAGAAATTGGTCGTACCCGAGGTAAATGCAGATGAACTTGGTGCGGAGGATAAAATCATTGCCAACCCTAACTGTTCTACCATTCAAATGGTGGTAGCCTTGGCACCCCTACATCGGAAATATAAAATCAAACGCTTAGTCATTTCCACCTATCAATCCTTTACAGGTACAGGAATGCAAGCCGTTAAGCAATATCAGTTGGAGAGCAAGGGATTTGACCCGAAAGATGATGAGATGGCTTATCATTATCAGATCTTTGAAAATTGTCTGCCTCATTGCGATATCTTCTTGGAGAATGACTACACCAAAGAAGAAATGAAGTTAGTCCACGAAACCCGGAAGATTTTGGGAGATGACAAACTTGCGATCACTGCTACCGCCGTTAGGGTACCGGTCGACGGAGGGCATTCTGAATCCGTAAACGTGGAATTTGAGCAACCATTTGAGGTAGCGGAGGTGAAAGAATTATTGGCGAGTACACCAGGAATTGAGGTACAAGATGATCCGGCTAATAATAAGTATCCCATGCCGCTTTACGCCAAGGATCAAAATGAGGTTTTTGTGGGTAGAATCCGCCGGGATGAATCCATCGAAAACGGACTGAATCTATGGATTGTATCCGATAACCTTAGAAAAGGAGCGGCCACAAATGCAGTGCAAATTGCCAAGTATTTGATGGAAAAAGAGCTTCTAGGGGTTAATCCGGTAGGTGTATAGGAGGCTACAAGCCCCATGTCCGTGAAATAATGAAAGTCCCGCTAATTGCGCTAAATCGTTGAATTAGTGGGATTTTCGATGCTATTTGAAAAATTTACTGCTGTTTTTCTTAAATTTGAAGGATGTCCAAGAAAGACATAAGGTAATCTCAGGATAATTTGACTACTTATCGCTTTTTTCAACAGGAAGGAGCGACTACGATGATACAGGTATATAATTTTACAAACGTAAGTTGATTTATGAAGACCAAGCTTGTACTTTGGGGGGCTAATGCCCAGGATGAACGCGTCTTAATTGCACTTGAACTATTGGCTAAAGATAATAAAGTCAAAGTGATGACTTTTCCTGAATCCGTGGCGACTGAAGAGTTTAGCCAAAAGATGATGCAGGAGTGGCGCAATGGTACCCCTATGGAAATGCCCGAAGATCGCACAGAGGAAATACGAGAACTCGCCGTAACAGAAGGCCTATTGCCAGATGAATTGAAAGTGGAAAGAGGTGACTTGATTCAACGGGCACAGACGGAATGGCACTTTGTGGTACTTTCTTCGAAATTGAATGAAGCCTATCAGGCAGAATTAGATGAAATCAAAGATAAAGTAGATAAGCTGGACAGCTTTGATAAGAATACCTGGGAAACCCTAAAAGGTTTTTGGAACAAAGTCCAAGGGCAAGTACGAGACCGCAACTTATTTCGTGAACACGCGAATAGTTTAAGAGATAATACGAATGCTCTTTTCGCTCAGTTGAAAGAACTGCGTGCTAAGTTAGATGAAGATTTTCAGAAAAAATCAAAAGCTAATGTCGAGCGCTTTTCTGATCTGTTGGAAGGCGTTGAAAAAAAGATCGGAGAGGGTTTGAGTTTGCAGCCGATCTTCGATGAGTTAAAGGACCTTCAACGGAAATTCCGCGAAGCAGATTTCACTAGAGATCACCGGTCAAAAGTATGGCAACGCTTAGATAAAGCTTTCAAGGTGGTCAAAGAGAGACGATTTGGTGCCGCTGGCGATGATCGTTCACCTTTGGAGCGTTTGAAGAGACGATATGATGGCCTGCTAGCTGCTATTGAAAAAATGGAGCGATCCATTCAGAGAGATAGAGATGATCTAGACTTTCAAAACCGTAAGATCGCCAATACCGACGGTCAATTGGAGGCTCAGATTCGCCAAGCCAAGATTAAGATGATCGAAGAGCGTATTCGATCTAAGGAGGAGAAATTGGGCGAAATGCAAACTACGAAGTCCGAACTAGAAAAACGGATGGAGAGTCAGGCGCAGAAAGATGCCAAACGAGAGGAACGCCAACGCTTGGAAGATGCTAAGAAAGCCGCTCAAGAAAAAATCAAAGCGGAGATCAAGCAAAGAGCTGAAGAGCGAGTTGGTGACGAGAAAATTGAAAAAGCTGCTGACGCACTAGGTACAACAGCGAAAGAGGAATCGGAAACACCCGCAGCGGAAGAGGAGCCTAAAAAGGGGGAATCTATGCTGCAAGCAGTGGCGACTACCATCGGAGAATCTTTGGAAGACATGACAGATACGGTAAAAGCCGTTGCTGAAGTTGTTTCTGACAAGATTGAAGATAAGATGGAAGACGTTAAAGAGAAAATGGAAGACGTCAAAGAGAAGATAGAGGACGTAGTGGAAGATATCAAGGAGCGAATCATGGGCGAAGATAGTGAGGAGGAGGATGAGAAGGAAGAGAAAGCGGAGGAAACAGCTAGCCCGACGCCCGAAGCTACAGTAGAAGAGGAAGCACCTGTTGCGGAGGAACCAGCAGCCAAGCAGGAAGACACTGCTACCGCTGAAGAAGAAGCCGCCCCTCCTGCTCCCGAAGCTACAGCAGAAGAGGAAGCACCTGTTGCGGAGGAACCAGCAGCTAAGCAGGAAGACACTGCTGCGGCTGAAGAAGAAACCGCCCCTCCTGCTCCCGAAGCTGCAGTAGAAGAGGAAGCACCTGCTACGGAGGAGGAGCCAGAAGCAAAGAAAGAGGAAGAAGAATAACTTCTCCTGGTACTATAAAGAATCAATGGCCATCGATGAGAGAAACTTGTCGGTGGCTTTTTCTTTTTATGAATTCGCTTCTTATCCCTTATTTTAGCGCACAAAATTGACCTATGCGATTGCCCTACCTAGTGTTCATTCTTTTGGTGACTTATGCTTGCCAAGCACCGCAGGAAGTAAATCAGGAGCACATTCCGATCCCAGCAAGTTTGGAGATTGCTAGTATTGATACGATTGCTTTTGCTACTAGTATCCGTGCGCTCGAGGTGGTAGATGATAGCACCATTTGGTGGGCAGGTTCAGGAGGAAAGTATGGATATAGCATAGATGCCGGCCAAACCTGGGTAGTAGATAGCATCCAATGGGATACCCTACAACCACATTTTCGGTCGATTGCAGTGACGAACGAGGCGGTATTTTTGCTGAGTATTGCTTCTCCTGCCTTGTTGTTTCGATCGGTGGACCAAGGAAAAGAATGGGAGCTAGTGTATCAAGAAAATCACCCAGGGGCTTTTTATGATGCCATGGCTTTCTGGAATGATCGGGAAGGATTGGCTATGGGGGACCCTACTGATGGCTGCCTTTCGGTGATTCGAACCTTGGATGGTGGTCAAACTTGGGAAAAGTTGAGTTGTGACCAGCTACCTCCAGCTGAAGAAGGAGAAGCTGCCTTTGCGGCCAGTAATTCTAATATTGCTTTGTTTGGAGAGCAGGCCTGGATCGTTTCAGGGGGTAAACGCGCTCGGGTGTTCCATAGCCCGGATCGAGGAGAAAGCTGGTCCGTAGTGGACAGTCCAATTGCGGAAGGCGAACAAATGACGGGGATATTTAGTGTAGATTTTTACGATGCGGAAATGGGCATTATTTTTGGAGGAGATTGGAACGATAAGGCCATAAATAGCCAAAACAAAGCCCTTAGTACGGATGGAGGCAAAACCTGGAAGGCGCTATTAGATGGAGCTGGTCCAGGTTATCAATCTTGTGTGAAGTTTTTACCATACAGCGACGCCAAGGCAATCCTCACTTGTGGCATTCCAGGCATTCACTATTCCAGTGACCAAGGCCAAAGCTGGAGCAAACTAAGTGAAGATAGCTGGTATACTTTGGGATTTGGTTCTAGCTGGCAAACCACTTGGTTGGCTGGCAATGGTAAAGTGGGTAAGATTCGCTGGAAAACACAGACAAATGAATAAAGCTTAAACACACTCGCATATTCCTGATTCGTGGCCGCTACAAAACTTTCCAGATTAAGGCCAACTACAGTTTCATAGTCAAAAATATCATCGACAAGAGCTTGCGTTGGCCTAGCCATTGCTACATACTACCGTCTAGCCAAATTCGAAAACTATCGTGAAAAGACACCTACTACTACTTTGCAACATTCTCTTCTTCTCCTTTTGCCTGCTACCAGCACAAGGGCAACTGGATCCGTTAAAACAACAAGTACAGGAGGTAGAAGGTAAAGCGCGTCTCGATCTTCTGGTGGACTTAGTGAGGCAATGCTATTACTTCGAGCATCCAGACTCCGCTCTCAAATATGCCGATCTAGCACTGGCCCTTGCTGAGCGCGAAGCTAAGGTAGCTTGGAGAGCCAAAGCCCTTTATAGCCAAGGCTTGGCCCTGTTTGCAGCCAAAAAACCAGACTATAGCCTTGCAGCCTTGCAGCAGGCGGAATACGAGGCCACAGCGGTACAAGACACGAGCCTACTCTTGGATATTCTTAACCTTCTAGGCAACAACTTCTATGACCTCGGCTTGATGGAGCTGGCGATGGAAAAATACTTGCAGGCTATTGAATTTGCTGAAGCCCTAGAGAACCCCTCAAAGGCCACGGCAGCTTACGCCAACATCGGACGGATCATGTCTGCTAAAGAATCTTATAAGGATGCCAAGGAGTATTATCGGTTTTCATCGAATTTATATCTAGAACAAGGAGACACCTTACGTTCCATTGCTATACTTATGAATCAGGTCTCTATCTACTTGCGCCTAAATGAGCCGGATTCGGCTGTCATACTAGCCGATTGGGGTTGGCGTAAGAGCCAGGAACTGGATTATCCTGCCGGGGTGCATATGGCCAATGTCCGCCGTTCTCAGGTAGCGATTGCTTTAAGAAATTTTGAACATGCCTTAGCTATTACTCAGCAGATGCTGGATAGCTTATCGGCAGATAATTATCAGATGCGATATAATGCCTGGCACTTTCGCGGGATGGCCTTGGATTCCCTTGGGCAGTTTGATGCCGCCTTACAGGCCGCTAAAAAAGCGGAGGAATTTGCCCTTCTAACGGAAAGCCAGCCGGTCCTGGCATCGACTTATCTGCGATTATACGAGGCGCATAAGAATGCAGGTCATCCCGAGCAGGCGCTGGCTTACTATGAGATTTATCGAACCTTGGGAGATAGTATTTTAGATAGTGGTATGGGACGTAGACTGACCACCATGCAACACTTGTATGAAACCGAACGACAGAATTCAGAAATAGATGCGTTGCAAAGTGAGGTGGAATTGGAACGACTTAGATTTCGTCAATGGGGAGTTGTAGGCATCAGTTCATTGTTGCTTCTGGCACTAGTAGCCCGTATACAGGTCTATCGAAAACAACAAAAGGCGCAAAAGGCACAGCAGGAACGACAGTTGGTAGAGCAACGCCTACTAAGTTTGCAGATGAATCCACACTTCCTTTTCAATAGTTTGACAAGTCTGCAACGTTACCTATTGGAGCAAGAAGATACCCAAACAGCACAAAACTACCTGGGGAAATTGGCGACACTGATGCGAAACATTCTTGAACAAAGCCGAGAAAAACTGATCCCCTTAGCAGAAGAGATAGAAAGTTTAGACCTTTACTTGAGGCTTCAAAAGCTGCGCTGGAAAGATCGACTTAGATATCACATCGAATGGGATACCGACCTCTCAGATATAGATACTTGGATTCCCCCTCTTTTGGTTCAGCCTTTGGTGGAAAATGCCATAGAGCATTCGGGAATAACCGACACGGAGGAAGGCCTTTTAGAAATCAAGCTGGCAGGAGAGGGGGATAAGCTGCTAATCGTGGTGAAGGACAATGGGAAAGGCTGGAATGGACAAGTACCGAGTACCGTGCCGGGACAGAAACGTGGCTTAGCGCTGGGAATCGTTCAAGACCGCCTCCAACTGCTCACCCAGCTCCGGCAACAAGCGCATAGAATGGACATCCAATCGCACGCTCAAACCGGAACCCAGATTACCTTAACTTTACCCAACTATGAAAGCATTGATTATTGATAATGAGGAAGATGTTATTCAGTCACTGAAGTTGCTGATTGCGAAGTACTGTAGCGATATAGAAATAGTAGGGGTTGCCATGTCATGTAAAGCCGCTAAGCTTTTGCTGCATGCTAGTGAGGTAGACTTAGTTTTCTTAGATATTGAACTGGGAGATGGGACAGGGCTGGAGGTGTTGCAGAGCCATCCGAAACGAGACTTTGAAGTGATATTCATAACGGCCCATAGCCATTATGCTGTGCAAGCTTTTCAGTTTAGTGCCATTGATTACTTACTCAAGCCTTTTGACCCAGAGCGATTGTTAGAGGCCGTGGCTAGGGCCCGGGTAGGAGTCCAACAATCCGCAAAACTGCAACAGTTAGAGGCCTTGGTAGAGAATTTGCAATCCAATCAATTGCCGCGTCGCCTAGTGCTAAGGGATATGGATAACATTCATCTTTTTGAACTAGATGATCTTTTATATGCTACTGCGGAGGGCAGTTATACGCGCTTATTTTTTAAGGAAGAGCGAGAATGGTTGAGTAGCAAAAATTTAAAATACTTTGAAGGGGTGTTGAAAAAAGGGCCCTTCTTCCGGACACACCAATCTTATCTTGTGAATTTGAATCATGTACTCCGATTCGAGCGAGTAGAGGGCGGCAGCTTAGTGCTGCAAACCGGGCAACATATTCCCGTAGCTGTTCGTCGGCAGAAGCTACTGGTAGAGCAACTGATGCGGTTGCAATAGGACGCCCTGTGAATGCTCCCCAACAAAACGCTCACAAAGGCTAAGCTAACGTTCACAAAGAGAGAGCCCGCACTCTTGAGAAGCTTCGGGTACTTAGCGGTCAAGGACCTATCTTGGGACTGTATTTCAACTATGAACAACACTTATAAACACTATGCTTACTCAAAAGTCCCTAGGGTTAAGCCTTGTAGCCCTGTGCTGCTACTTTCAATTATTATCCCAAGAATACAGCGTTTCCAGTCCTTTTTATCCAGGTATTGTCGGCACCTATCGTCCTTTTACAAGCACAGATGGGGTGAACAATTACAAGAACACTGCCGCCAACATCTATCTGTTTCGTTCGGCCGGTCTCTGGATATTCTCGGATCAGCCTGATTTAACAGGTATGCTGATAGATTTCGAGACTAGTAATTCACCTACACCGCCAGTTGGAACCTGGCAGTCTACCACGGTTGTGGATTTACTCCTACCTGTTGAATGGAGTTACTTTCGGGCAAGTACCCAGACTAAGGGCGTGAGTTTGGAATGGGAAACCCTAACCGAAAGCAACAATAGTGGCTTTTCTGTGGAGCGGAGTCTTGACGGAATACAATTTGCAAGCATTGCCTGGGTGGAAGGAAAAGGAAGTACCCAAGAAGCCTCAGCCTATCAATTCTGGGATCAGGAGCTGCCGGAGACTCCTTTGGTTTACTATCGCCTCAAGCAAGTGGATTTTGATGGCAGTTACGATTATTCTGAATTGGTTTCCGTTCAACATCAAGCGCTGCGCTCCTTCAGCGTATATCCAACCGTCTTATCGAAGGACCAGGCGAAGCTGCAAATCAGGGGAGGAGAGCAATTTGAGTCGCTCTATGTGGTAGATGCCAAGGGCCGCTTACTTTTCTCAAGGAAAATGGGACCGGAATGGCAAAAGCAACTGGATCTTTCGGCACTGAGCGCTGGTCAATACCATTTAGTAGGTAATAAGGGGACGCTCCTTCAGAGCCTGCCCTTCTTTATCATTAATCGTTAGACCACAATATGAGTCAGCTACTTGTTTATGTGTTTTGTCTTTTGACCATTCCATTATCTACCCTCGAGCGGAAAGCTGGGGAATCTGCCGAGGATTTTGTCTTAAGGCAATTTGTGGAGGACCAGCAGCGAGCCATCTTGAATCTTCACCCCATTATCGAATATGCTTGGGGAGATACCCAAAAGGGGAAAAAGGTGCTTTGTTTTGTTCCACCCAAATTCAGCCCTACCGGGATGATGCAGGCCAAGGTGTTTTTACCGCAGGGAAATCAGCAGTATAAAGTCGCTTCAATAGATAAAATTCTCTTTACAGGAGGTGGCGGACCAGAGCAGGTGATTACTGTCTTTTTTGAAGATGTTGACGGTAATGGAGATAAAGAACTACTCTTCATCAAGACCGGAAGTGTCAAGGATTATCAAGATATAGAGGCGGAAGATGGGAGCGTTTGGAAGAATGCTCCCTATCGACGTCGAGTATACGATACTTTTATCTACCGTCAGAAAAAAGATCAGAACGGATACTCCCCCGCATTTGAAGCGATTACCTGGCCTTATTTACTGGAACGGCTAGCAGGCTTACAGACGGCTTCCGCAGTCCGTCAGGTCATCAAGGAGTTGAAAAATTAATCCAATACTTCTTCCGCTCTAAACAGTAAGTCAGCCCCCATCAAGATCTTATTCTTCAAGCGGTACGGATAGTTAGGCCGTTCTGCTAGGAAGTCTCTGACGATTTTGGCGGCGCTGGCACTTTGATGTCCACTTAAAGTTGCCGTAATCCATCTACGTGGAAAGAAGATGTCTCCCGTTATTTGAATTTCTTCCATTAGGGCTAAACTGGGCAGTATGTACTTTTCTGCTTCCTTAGCCCGGAGGGGGTGATGTAGATAAGAAAGCGCACTCCCCACCCAAGGCTCATAATGCCGATTTTCTGCCTTTGTCAAGCTATCGAAGAATTGATCTCGCGCTGTAATCTCAGCTGATAAAGCTGGCCGAATGAAAGCTAATCGTTTTTGGCGATCTGGATTCTTGATAGCGGCATATTGTTGATCGAGGATTTCACCAGCCTGTTCCGGGAGCCTCAAGGCCAATTCACAGGCTAAGTTCGTTAGCTGACTTTCCGAGAGCGGGAGACCTGCTATGGGCGCTGCTCCGGACCATACGGCATACAATTGATCCATTGCCGTACTAGTTTGGGCGATATTGGCAAAGGATTGAAAGTAGGCGGATTTGGCCGAAATATCCGGGCTCTCCTGTATCTGCTGCCAGAGTAGCTTTTCTAGTGTAGAGGCCGCCTCTTGGCGTTCTTCAGACTGCAAAAATCGCCAATATAAGGTTTGCAGATTGCGAAGCAGATTTTGTCGATTGAGTGGTTCTTGTTCTGCGGGTAAGGCTTCAAGTAAGCTACTAAAAAGCTTCTGGGGACTAAGTTGCCCTCGTACACAAGATTCGTACAAAGCCATCCTAGCGGCTCCTCTCAACAAGGGATCGCTTAAGTTTTTACCGTTTTCTAGGAGGTAGTTCTGCATCTCAGTGGTCAAAGGGAAATAGCCATAACTCATAGAGGAACCATTGAGTAGGTAGGGGATTCCATCGGAGATTTCCTCCGCTATATTGATCCTTGTCTCTGCTTGTCCTTCAATTTGGATGGGGATTTTGCTTGGGCCTTCTTCTTTGAAAAGAATTAAATCTGTTCGTTCGGTCCAGAATCGGCCGCTTTCCACTTGTGGGGTTTGTTCAATAATAAGTGCTTGCCCTTGCAGTTGAGAAGAGAACTGCGGCATTCCGGCTTCTTTTACCCATACTTGACTCCAAGTGGCGAGATCTACGGCTGTTTTTTGATCGAGGATACCAATTAAATCATCCCAGGTAGCATTAGCAAAAGAGAACTCCCTCAAGTATTCTTGTAGACCTTCTCGGAATTTTTCTTCTCCAATCAAAGTCTCCAATTGGCGCATGACTACGGGTGCCTTCTGATAGATAATTCTGCCATATAGAGTGCCAGCATCTTTCAAGTTTTCTAGTTTTTGCTGTATCGGGTGCGTACCCTCCGACCGGTCTTCGCCGTAGGCTGTTGGTTGGTGGGCCAATAGGAAACGCAAGTCGTGATTGATCTCCGGAAAGCTGGGGTTTACAATCTTGGCAGCCATGAAGTTGGCGAAGACCTCTTTAAGCCAAACATCATTAAACCATTGCATGGTTACCAAATCGCCGAACCACATGTGGGCGGTTTCATGGGCGATTAAACTTGCCCGACTCAGTTTTTGGTTCTCCGTAGCGGTTTCATCCAGGAATAAGCTGGATTCTCGGTAGAAGATGGACCCAACGTGTTCCATGCCTCCGTACTGGAAGGTGGGGAACAGGGCAAAATCGAACTTCTCGAAAGGGTAGGGGATGCCCGTATAAGTCTCTAGCCAAGCTAAACTCGTGGCGTGAAGATCAAAGATGGTTTCGACATTCGCGGCGACCTTTTCATCATCCGTTTCTCGGAAAAACATAGTCATCTCGCGCCCGTCACGGGTCCGGGTTTCTTGCCGAAGCTTTCCCGCCCCGAAGGCGAACAGATAAGTGCTAATCGGAGCGCTTTCGCGAAAACGATACACCACCCGCTCGGTCCTTTCTTTCTTTTCCAGTAGGGCCCCGTTGGCTACAGCTACCCAGTCTGCAGGCAATTCAAGGCTGAGACTGTACCTAGCTTTGATATCTGGCTGATCGAAACAAGGGAAGGCGGTGGCCGCCCGATCCGGGACGAAAAGAGTATAGAGATATTCTTCGCTGCGATTAAGGGATTGATCTCCAGCAATGAATTTGATCTGGAAACTATTTTCTCCTTCGCTTAGATAGTTTTTCGGAATAATCAGATGTTCCTGTTCGAAGCGGTAGTCCAGCGGCTCTCCGTCTTGTTGCACACCTATGACTTGGCTGCTATCTGCCCTAAAATCCAAGATTAGGTCATTGGCCACTTCCTGTAAGTTGAATTTTACTTCCATGCTTGCCGGAATAGGGGCGCTGACTTGACTCGGTATATTGAAAAATAACGTATAGCGCACCTCCTGTAGCTCTTGCGCGCGAGCTTGAGCTAAGGCCAAGGATACACCTGTTTCAAGAACAGGAGTCTCCGGAGCGGGACGATCACATTGAGTCATTAAAATCACACTTAAGAGAAGAAAAGGTAGACGAAGAAGGCTGTTCATATCTTTTGCTTAGGTCCAATTTGTACTACCCAAAACTAAGGAAAATTGCCTAGAGAACCGCTTGCACCACCCGATTCTAGCAATTGAGACAATAATGCACCCATTTGAAACAATAGTGAGCCTCACATATGTAAAAAACGCGCAATTTGTGATTGTAAATAAAGACATGGCTTCTGCATGTAACCAACTACATCCAGTTCGTCGTTCTTAGTCATCGTAGTCCCAGAAAACCAGATGTTTTTCATACGATCACTGGCCAAGGTGATTGGGGTATTTTCTCATCCCTTAGGCTCAGTTTATCCGCAAATATGAGTGTTTTTTAGAAATCCTAGCATAGTTTCAGGGGGATGGTGGAACCGGCTTCGGTCCCACCATCGTACCTCTCTTCTACCTAACAGTCGAATATTTTTTCTTACCCTCTTCCCTTAGTGGTTCAAGTTTCAAGTAATTGATAGTTAATGCGAGGTCATTTTGCGCAAGGACAAGGCCCGAGGATAGCCGTTACTATCCGACCGACGAGGAACGCCGTAATAGTGCAAGAGGGCCGCAGAAGCTGTAAAAGATTTGTGACTTGAGACACTAGGCATCTTCTTCAATTTTCGCAAAGTAGTCGTCTGTCAATTTCTTCACCAAACCGGATAGAAGTAATAGCGCTAAAACATTCGGAATGGTAATAAAGGCTAGAACGGTATCCCCCAGCCCCCAAATGGTATTCAAGGAGGTCACGGCCCCAATGAAGTGCATCAAGACGTAGATAGCTTTATAGGGCAGGATGGATTTCTCTCCAAATAGATAGTTGGCACATCGATCTCCGTAGTAACTCCATGAAATAGAAGTGGAAATCCCAAAGAGGATAACACAGAGTAAAACTATTCCAGTACCCCAATTTCCCAAAGATTTGGTATAGGCAAGTTGCGTAAGCGGAGCCGCATTCTCCATGGCATTCCCGTATAGTGTATCATAAGAAGTACCATCTGAAGCGATCGCTAATTCTTGGCCTGGAAATATTTTTCCCACAAAGACTTGAGTATGCCCCTCATCTGTGAAGAAGACTTCGACTGGAACTTCGTGCCATGCCAATAGTAACGGTTGATCCGCTGTAGCTGCGGGCTTGCCTGCTACTATGTCAATGACTGCTCCTGCTGCGGGGCTAAGGGCGCGGTAGGTTTCTGCTTCGGCTTCCACATAAGTGACATCGCCACTGCTCAATCGCAAAGTGGTCGGTGTGGTTTCTTTCCAAACACCGGCGGAAAGTACCACCAAGGCTGTAATGGTACAGATGATGATGGTATCTATAAAAGGTTCGAGCAAGGCCACTACCCCTTCGGAGGAAGGGTATTTGGTCTTGGCAGCGGAGTGAGCAATCGGAGCAGAACCTTGTCCCGCTTCGTTTGAAAAAAGCCCTCTACGAACACCCCACAGTAGGGTTTGTACAAAAATACCCGCTCCCGTCCCTGCAATGCCTGCGGTAGGATTGAAAGCTTCGACAAAGATGGATTTAAAGGAGGGCCAAACCATATCGGCATTGATACCCAGCACCATGAGGCCTCCTACTACGTACAGCAGGGCCATAAAGGGCGCAATGATACTGGTGACTTTGCCAATTCGCTGGATACCTCCCAAAATCACCAAGCCGACAATAGCAGCGGTGATGGCGCCACTTAGCCACATTGGGACATTGAATTCACTATTCATCAGGTCAGCGATGGAATTGGCTTGAATGGCATTTCCGGAGAGGAAAGCCGTGAGCATTATCCCAAAGGCAACGAAGGCTGCCATGGGTTTCCATTTCTTCCCCAGCCCTTTTTCAATATAATACATAGGCCCACCAGCCACGCTGCCTTTTGCTCCTCCAACCCCTGGAGTCACTTCCCGGAACTGCTGAGCTAGCGTCACCTCCGAGTACTTGGTGGCCATCCCTACCAAGGCCGTTACCCACATCCAAAATATGGCTCCCGGCCCCCCAAAGTGAATGGCTATCGCCACGCCGGCAATATTGCCGATGCCCACAGTGGCCGATAAGGCAGTGGTGAGGGCCTGAAAATGCGATACGTCTCCTGGATCATCTGGATCGTCATAGTGTCCCATGGCCACTCGGATACCGTGGCCAAGTCTTCTAAATTGAATAAACCCCAAGCGAATGCTTAGGAATAATCCCGTTCCAAGTAGCATCACGATCAGAATCGGATACAAGAAGGGATTGATTAACTGCTGAAATTCTATGATGTTCATCATTTGGTCTTTTAGTTAAATGCCACAAGTATCGGCTTGAAAGACCTGGGTGGACCCATGATCTCAGCAGGAATCTGGTTTTATGTCAGTAGGAGTTTTACTGACAAAGTCGTGTCAGTAAGCTGAAATTGCAGATATCAGGGAGTGATGGAGGAAAAGAATAGAAGCAGTATGCATTTGATCGCTAGGAGCTTACAGGGAGGGTGTGTGAGGTGAGTTCGATATGTTCCGCCTGGACGCGAAGCCGGATGCGACGGCTCTTGCCATATTCAAACAGAATCTCCTTGAGATCGCCTTTGCTTATGGTGGGAAGTGAGTCCGACTTGGACATATGGCTGCAAATAGTATCCAGTATGCGTCCAATTTCATTGTAGTCTTTAATGTCGTAGTCTTTCTTCACGGCTGTCTTTGGCTGGATTTCAAGCCAGCCTCCGTCGATACCTTCTGTTTTGCGCTTTTCAGCAAAACGGTGTAGGAGCAAGAAGGGTTTTGCTGTGAAGTAAATCCGTTCCCAATCTTGTGCTTCCGGTAGCTGGAGGTGTACAATGTATTCTCGGCGGTTTTGATGATTGCGACCAGTAGAAAACTGGATAGCCAGATTCCGAGTACTTAGTATGCTTCGAGCTGACTTTCCCAGTTCTTCTACCCAACTCAGGGCTAGCGCGAAGAACAATACAATCAATATGGTCTTGAAAGTGGTATTGAGTAAGATTTTTAGAAAATCTGAATCACCTAATTTTAGAACCTGGGCGGCTAAGGTGAAGGCAATACTGATGCCAGCTAAGTAGGCGAGGATGGTGAGCCCTCTCCGCTCAAAGGAAGCCCAGAGGGTTAGGCCCAGGAAGAAGAGCGTGAAAATAGCGTAAATCAGGTCAACGGATGAAATGAGGGTGATCCGTTTGGGAATAATTACACCTGATAACATCAAAAGGGTAAGTACAATCGAGAAGCCAAAAGTGGAAATCACTAACCAACGCCAAGACTCTGAGCGTACCACCGGTCGGATCACTTTAGGAACGTGCCGAAACCGAGGGAGTGCCAAAAGGATAAAAGCACTATTGAAGATCGAGAGCATACTTTTGAGCCCTTCGTATTGCGTAGAGTCAAAGTTAGGATCGGCCAAACCTGCTGCATAATATACTTCTAAAGCGCCAGAGAGCGCCCACACTAAGATGGCTACAGATAGCCAAAATAAGCCCAAGTCTCGCTGCCCCTGGTCATTACCTTTTGTAATGTGCTGCCAGATGGAAAACAAGGCAAGAAAGGCAAAGCTGCAAATAGCAATTTGCCAGTATCCATAGAATAAGTGAAGTTGTTCACTCACAGCTTAAGGCTTAGGCTTAGAATTTCTTATGCGGTATCTTGATCTCGTAGATCTTCCGAGATGAATTCGTCAACTTGCTACTGCGCAGCCAGGTGTTGTATACCTTTAAGGTGCGGTAGCTGATCCCGTGCTTTAACGCAAAATCCCCCAGGTTGGGAATCGGGCCATCCACTTCTACTAGATCAAAGTTTGTGATGGGTTCATAACCATCTTCGCGGTCTAGATAGAAGCCGAATTTTTCCGGATTACCAATCACTTCCTTAATCGCAATAATCCGAAATACGTAGCGATCCGTTTCCTGGTTTAGGTTGAGGTCATAATAAGTTTCCCCGCGCTGCACATCCATTTCTCGTTTCAATCGCGTTCCCCCCATGTTATAGGCAGCGGCAGCTAAAGTCCAGCTCCCAAAACGCTTATGATAGTCCTTGATATACTGGCAAGCCGCTCGAGTGGCTTTTTCCACATGGTATCTTTCATCCACCTCTTTATTGATCTCTAAACCATAATATCTGCCGGTTTCGGACATAAATTGCCATAAGCCTCGGGCACCGGCCGGCGAAGTGGCATGCCGCAAATTACTCTCTGCGATGGCCAGGTACTTGAAGTCATCGGGAACCCCTTCCTCAGCCAATATCTTTTCAATAACCGGGAAGTACTTAAAAGCATTCTTAATGTTAAGGAGCGTAGTGGAGTGCCAATAGGTATTAACGGACAACTCTCTATCCATTCTTTCGTATACATCTGGATTTTCGATGGGCACTCTTTCGCCCGCCAAACTGAAGGTCTTATCTAGATCGATCGCCTTGATCACTTGTGGGATCTTGGCCATTGGCGCAGCCGCTGCTGTGGTTTCTTTCGTTTTACTCTCTTTCTTTTTACCGTAAGAGGCAAATACCACAACGGTGAGGAAGGAGGCTAGGAGCAGGGTGTAATTTTGCAAAGCCTTTTGCATGACGGGTTATGTTTACAGGATTATTAAACGGGGTTTAGCGCTTGATTAGGTGCGTAACACAAGATAAGGATATACTTTAAATATTTCAATCCAATAGAAATTGGGTTCAGCCAGCAGACAAAGTTGGTGGAGCGCCTTATAAAGTCTTTACGGTTGTAGGTTAAGAATGTTCCCCATGTGATAGCAGGTTCGGCAGCGGGCTTCATAACGATCTTTTTCCCCTAAAACTACAGTTCCCTCGTCTTCAGAGAGTCGGTACGAGTGGGTGGCAAGGTTGCCACAGTGCTGACAGATCGCATGTACTTTAGTGATGTATTCCGCTACGGCGAGAAGATTGGGGATGGGGCCAAAAGGTCGCCCTTTGAAGTCCATATCCAAACCAGCAACAATCACGCGCAGCCCACGTAATGCCAGTTTTTGGCAATTTTCAGTTAGGTCTTCGTCAAAGAATTGAGCCTCATCTACACCCACTACATTTACACCGTCCGTTAGCTCAAGGAGTCTTGAAGAATGATTAATCGGGGTCGACAGAATAAAATTGGCATCGTGAGATACTACTTTGGTGTCGTCATAACGTTTATCTACCGCTGGTTTAAAGATTTCTACTTTCTGGTTGGCAATTTTTGCCCGCTTCAATCGACGGATTAATTCCTCCGTTTTTCCGGAGAACATAGAGCCACAAATAACTTCAATCCACCCGCTCCTTTGGCCTTTAAAATGAGGTTCTAAAAACATCTTTATTAATTTGTATTTGCAGTTTGAAAAGATAAGCAAGAAGCCTAACTTTGGAAGCTTTAAATTCAGAACATTCCCCGGCTTAGTCCAAAATCAACTAACATGAACTTGCAACAAGCAAAAATACTACTCGAAAAAATCAATTCTCTTTACAAAAGCATTAGCATGGATGGTGAGATTGCGACCATCGAGCGTGACCTGATGCTAAGCTATATTCGGCAGTTGTATGAGACATTCCATCAGATGGATGGGAATGGGACGGTTGCTAGTCCGAAAAGTCGGGCTGCTAAGGTAAAACAAAATCCGGATTTGGAGATTACAAATGAACCTCCAGTTAAGCCGCCGGTGAAGAAGTATACGCCTCCTAAGATCATTGAAATTCCAGATACCGTAAAAGAAACACCACCGCCGCCAAAGAAACAGGCACCGCCACCCCCACCGCCACCAAAACCCGCTCCCAAACCTAAGCCGACTCCTAAACCCGAGCCTCCCAAAGCTGCCCCCGCCCCGAAACCCACTCCTACTGCTAAGGGCTCTTCTAACCCCAAGATCAAAGCATTATTCGTTTTCAAAGAGGCCAAGGAACTGTCGGAGAAATTGAGCGCTCAACCAGTCAAGGATCTTACTAAATCGATGGCTATCAATGATCGCTTGCTGTATACCAATGATTTATTCGGTAAGGACAACAATGCTTTGAATGCGGCCTTGAAGCAACTGAACGGACTTACCAGTATGAAACAGGCCCAGCCGATGTTGGAAGAGTTAGCAGAACAATACAGTTGGACGGATGATGAAAAGGCGGATACCGCTATGTCATTGATCAAGTTGGTGAGAAGAAGATACCTGTAAGCCATCCTGATCGGTCCGTGTAGCTTGGGAAAGTTAGGTGGTTCTTCGTCGAATAAATAGGGTTTTTAACAACCTCTTTCTTGCGATAATCGTTGAATAAGCATAACTTATTCAGTGTGACCATATCAAATCAGAGGGCTTATGGGTAAACAAAAAATGTCTGAAAAATTAGCGGCTAGTCTCGCCATCCCACTAAAGATGATTACTGTACTGTGGAGTATTCATGTTGTACAGTGGTTTTTAGGGTTGAAATTGGGTTTTTTGGGCGTTTTCCCACAGAAAATCTTTGGCTTGAAGGGGATCTTATTTGCGCCCCTGATCCATGGTGATTTTGGACATTTGCTATCCAATACCCCTCCTTTGTTCGTCTTAAGTGCGCTTGTACTTTTCTTCTACAAGAAAGTAGCCTTGCGATCCTTTACCATGATCTACCTACTCACCGGTCTTGCCGTTTGGCTGTTTGGTCGTCCGGTTTTCCACATCGGTGCCAGTGGAGTGATTTATGGTTTAGTAGCTTTTGTATTCTGGAGTGGGATCTTCCGGCGTAATTTCAAATCTATCGCCTTAGCGCTTTTGGTCGTCTTCTATTATGGCTCCATGTTTATGGGGGTATTACCTGGACAAGAAGGGATTTCCTGGGAGAGTCATCTCCTTGGTGGACTAGTAGGGATTTTTGTGGCTTGGTGGTACAAGGAGGAGATTGAGAAAGATGAGGAACGACAGCCCTATTCCTGGGAAAAGGAGCCAGAACTTCCTCCGCGCCCCTTCTTTGAAAATGACTTATTTGAGAAGACTAAGGTGGAGCGCGAAAAAGAGCGACAGGAGCGAGAACGGACCGATTGGTTTTGATGATGGATTTTAACTTTCAATGAATCGTTTTTACCTACTACCTAAGGCTATTCAATGGACGGTGGCGATCGTTCTTGCACTGATCCTAATTGGAATCATGGGAGTGTGGATGGATGTCGTGATGGATCATCCATGGGCCTGGTTGCTGATATTTATACTTGTCCCAATATTTCAATTTTTGTCCACCCCTTTGTTTCGACTTCTCGGAGTATTCACCTATCTCTCTCCAATGCTGCTGGTTTATTCTGCCAGCGATAAGCGCTATGATCTACACAATGGCACTTCCTTTGATTATTTGCTGATGATGAAGGGCGTAAAGCCAGGGACTCCCTGGCGTCGCAAACTGCTGCGTTACTACATGGAAGGACTCCTGAAAATTGTTGAAAAACTGGAACAAGGAGAGCTGCCAAAAACAGTGGAAGTACGGGGCAGTTCTTATTTCTTTAGTGATCGTACGGCCGAGCGACTAGGTTTCGAACTTGCAGATACTGGAGGTGGAGAGAAGTTTAATATCTTTATTAACTACCTGGATCTCCTGTGGATGTATTCTCTAGCGCATGGCCGTTTGCGCTGGCCGACCTTAAAGGGGATCAAAACAGCTACCATTTCCGGGGAAAAGCTGCTCCAATCTAAGTCGGACCTGGAGCGTTTGCATGGCTACCTTAGCCGCTCAGTTCGGTCTCTAGCTTAAGCCCCTGAGCAAACCCATCTAAGTTGGCGATAGTCGTATCGGCGATGTTTGTTAAAGCAGTGGATGTCAGAAAGGCTTGATGGCTCGTGATCAAGACATTCTTGAAAGTCATTAAGCGAGCAATCAAATCATCCTGTAAGATATCCTCTGAGTGATCCTCAAAAAACAGACCTTCTTCCTCCTCATATACATCCAAAGCCACCGATCCAATATGCTTTGATTTCAGTCCATTGATGAGCGCTTTGGTATCCACCAGCCCACCTCTACTGGTATTAACTATCATCACGCCCGGTTTCATTTTTTGAATACTCTCTTCCTTGATGATATACCGAGTATGCTCGTTGAGCGGGACATGCAAACTGATGATATCTGATTGATCATACAAGCTGTCTAAGTCTACATATTCTACTTGTAGCTCCTCTACCATGGAGTTGTCGATCTGTAGGTCATAAGCAAGGACCCGACACCCAAAGCCCCGGCATATTTTAGCAAATACTTGACCGATTTTGCCGGTCCCTATCAAACCCACAGTCTTTCCATTCATGTCAAAACCGACCAAGCCGTCGAGGGAAAAATTGAGTTCCATAATTCGATTGTGGGCTCGGATCAGCTTGCGATTTAAGGCGAGGATTAGGGCCATGGTGTGTTCAGCGATGGCGTAGGGGGAATAGGCTGGTACTCTTGCGACCCTTATTCCTAATTCCTTTGCGCGCTTTAGGTCTACATGATTAAAACCCGCAGATCGAAGGGCAAGGTATCTAATCCCTTGTGCATACAGAATATCCAGCACCTCTGCAGACGCATCATCTGAGGTGAAAAGACTAGCGGCCTCACAGTTTTGGGCAAGGATGGCAGATTGTTTACTTAATCCGTTTTCAATTAAAATTAACTCATGCTTTCCCTGATTGGCTTTTGAGAGATATTCGTCTTCGAAAGCATGCATACTAAATACGGCAGTTTTCATCTTCTAAAGTTTATACTCAGCGGTTGAGGTCAATAGATCTTTGGCAGTTTGTAGGCCCAGCGTATAGGCCATATCTTTGGCGACTTCGACGTTTGATTCGTCCAGCCGTGATTCGTCATTGGGGCGCATCAGCCAGTAACTGACGGAGTTAACTAAGACCGCTTGCTGTTTTAGTATCTTTTGTTCTAGAATACGTTGTGCCCTAGCGGTGGACCCACTCCCAAGCGTAATCGCCAGCACGGGCTTTTGGAACAGGTCTTTCCTGTTCTCGATGAAATTGCAAATGGACAGATCGGGTGCCCAGTTATAGGTATTGGCACAAAAGGTATAATGATCAAAAGTGCCTGGTAAAGTACGAGCTGCATTCACACTGGCAATAACGACTTGCCATCCTTCCTCATTGAGTCCTTGGGCGTAAGCTCGGCAAACTTGTTCATCCAGGTTGTAGATGGGATCTGGATCATAAACGACTAGGGCTTGGCGTGCGCCCTCGTCTTCAGCCGGCAGGCGTTGGACGAAACCGGGACCATTAATCTGTGCCCACAAGGTCAGTATGACCCAACATGTTAGAATGGTGGCTACTGCCCATGATATTCTGGAACGCCATTTTGATTTTTTCATGCCTTGATGATTTTATCGAGATGTCGATCTGGCTTTACTTCTAACGTAACCAATTCACCATTGTAAAACACACTATGGATGATCCACGGGATGGGCATTTGATGGGCCTCCGCTTGAGAGGCCAGATGATGAATATGCAAAGGAACGTTGCGCTCAGCTGCGTATTGCGCTACATGCTGATTGACCCAATAGTCCGTAAATGGGCAGGTATTACTGTAGTAAACAGCAATACCTTCTTGATAAGGGCTCTTACCCTGCCGGGCATGCTCCATAATCTGTGGCCAGGCTGCCGATTCGTTAAAACGTCTACCGTACAGTTTAAAAAAAGGAGGAGCCTCATCGATGACAGTCAACCCTTGCGCTTTAAAAAACTTGGGGTCACTCATGAAAGGCCTTTTCTTATCACTAGAAATGGCGACTATACCATCCATCCCCGCGGCTTTGGCATCCTCCATGCAAGCCGCTAACAGCTTCTTCCCCCAGCCCTTTCCCTTGAACTTCCCGGAAACCCAAAAGCAATTGATCACCATGAAATTTTGACCGGCAATGGGAAGCCAGGCGTGCTCAATGGGGACATATTCGATAAAGACTTTGCCGCGTTCGTTCAACTTGCGGAAGGTATATCCATGCTGAAACTCCGTTTTGAGCCAGTCCTTTTTCTTTTGGTAGCCTGTTGCGCACTTTTTGTCACTAAATGCACAACAGATATGCTGATCTTGGATATTCTCTTCCGTCAACTTTAGAATCTCCATACTGGCAAGCAGTTTTGGTTTGTGGCTTACAAGTTGCAAATTAGATCGCTCACGAGGGAATAGAATTGATAGAAGTTCTCGAGGAAGTTGATTTTTCTCATTCTTGCTGAATCCTTCTGGAGGTATCAGCCTACAGCTAGTGCGGCAATGTGCTGGTTATTTTGTAATGAGCATCTGCTATTGCTGGGTTGGATTGGGGTTTTCCACTAGTATTTCTAGGATAATGGGAAGTACCTTGTCCTGTGGCAGTGTATGATAGACCTCCATCTTGTTTGCGTTGTACTCCAACTGCTTAGGAGAGATTAGTTTATCTTGGAAAGCGGATTGCAACCTTTCTAGTAGCGGCCCGCTTTCAGCAGTGACTTGCTTTAATTTGAGATTGAGTTCAGCAATTGGTGAAGGACTCAGAAGCATACACAATTGCTGCTGCCCAAGTTTGTCAAGCACCAAAGCTTTATTGATGCCCGGAACATACATTGATGCATTAGCAGCACTCCATCTTGCCTGCTGGGGCGCTCCGGTAAACTGATGATCAAATTGCTGATCCCTGGGCCAGTGGAGGTAGAGTTTGTCTTCAGCATCCATACTGAAAATATAGACATAGGTGCCTTCTGTGATGTCTCGCCCTACTAGCTGAAAGCGAGTGTACAGGGGCCAAGGGGCTGGGGTTTTATATTTGTTTTTAGAAAGTTGCGGTTCTATGATGTCCCGTACTATCCTACCCCCTTCTCTTTTCGGGACCTGGAGTTCAAACTGCGCACTGAGGAAGGGAATTTCAGCGATCGTTTCATCCAGCGACAACTGAAAAGCATACCGGCAATAACGGGCGTAATCTTTGTACTTGACCCAAATATGCCCATTATTCCCCCAAAGATCTCCCCAGCTATTTCTGATTTCAAAGGCTTGTTTTCCGTCGTCAAATCCGACGACTACCATGGCGTGCATTCCCAGGTAGGTCGTGTCTCCCAAACTTGGCCACCAGTATTGGTCACCCCGTTTGATTTGCGTGAAATTCTGCTTGATTTCCATCGCAATCACTACCGGGTGTTGCTGTATCAGCCTTTTCTTTGTAGCGTTGATTTTGATTCGATCTCTTTCGTTGGTCTCAAAGAGCCGATGGAAGTCCTTGATTTTGTGTTGGCTAGCTTGAGCTAACTGTTCGGGATCAGGTAATAACTCACAATTGCTTTCGCCTTGTTCGAACTCTTTGTACAATACATTGCCTTTGTCCTTGAGCAAATTCAAGGCATCCAACATTCCTGCCCCGGATTGACAATCATTTTGCCGAATCTGATTGTATATGAATAAGGCGGAATAGGCTTGTCGATCAATCCACTCTTGTTTGCCTTTCCAGCCTTGAGCAATAGCCTTCTCGATGGTAAGGGCTCCGTAGCCAACCGCCCAGCCTACACAGGAGCCGATGTCCAATTGGTGTTGTACAGTAGGGCTATAAGGTTTGAGGTCTACTTTACGTTTTTTTTGCAAAAGTGCCTGTCCAGATTTACGTCCACTGGTAGTTTCCTCGACAATCGGAACCGCTGCTAAGTTGGCTTCGTCCAATACTAAGCCCGTACGAAATTGTGCTTGACTATAGCGTGGTAGTAAGCCAAGGATACAGAGGAGTAAAAAAGAGATGTTTGGGTTCATGGGTTTGGGCGTTTGGCTGTAGTTAGGCAGTAATTTCATCCCACTTTTTAAATCGATAGGGAGCTATTAGGTATTGATCAATAAGGCCTTCGTTGAACTTTTTGATCTTGGCCTTTACATTCTGAAGCAGTTGAAAAGCAGTTTTGGTATATTTGATTAGTTGGGGAAGCAGAGCCATAAAGCTAGCCGGATCTTCTTCTCCGGTAATTTCCCGCAGTGTTTTCTGAAAAGTATTGGCGTAAAATTCCTTTGCATTGACCAGGTCGTATTCTACCTGTTTGGAATACAGGTCCGGGAATTGGGTCATGTATTTTCGAATGTCCTTATTCAACATATCTCTCTTAATATTGAACAATACCGTATTGAAGTAATCTGCTGATTCATTGTAGGCATCTTCGATTAACAAAATCTCTTCTTCGCTGTAGTTGGACAGGTTTTCTCTTTTGAATTTAGTCACGATCTTTTCTGCTGAACGCTTGGCCTCCAGGAATTCTTTAAAGAAAGAAGTCGTGGCGAATTGATTGATCGCATCGTAGGTGGCATCTACTTGAAATTGAGCAGTAAGTGTTGATAGGCTACATAAGCCTATCAACAATAGCATATACGTTTTCATGAAATTGGTTTTGGGATTAGAAACTGTAGTTTAATCGAAGTCCCATTTGCGTAGAAAGACTTCCTTTTTTGAAATCCGTTTGCAAATCAGGGGCTAGGGTGAATCCAGCCTTCCGTTGTTGTGCTTTCCGCATCCGCTTCTTCTTGATCATCCGATTGATGATTAAGGCACCACTGGCTACCAGGATTACGGCGCCACCGATGGCTAGCGTCCGACCTTTTTTCCAATCCTTTTCCAACTCAGATTGCAGACCCAAGGCGGCATCAGGATCAAAATTAGCGCAATTGGGGTCAACCATACATTGAAAATCGTTGTCAAAAGTCTTGACTGCACCCGATTGTTTTACCAGCCCAGAGGTGACTAAGGTAGCTCCAGTAGCGGCCACCGGAGCTAGCCCCGCCCAGATGGGTAAGGAGGGGGCGCAACCTTGCTTGGATATCAGGCCAGGGCGGTAAGGGCATCGATCAATCCGATCAGGTACACCATCATTATCGCTGTCTTTATTCGCACTGGCGTAGCCATCATTGGTGGCAGTAATAACGAATTCTAGGCTGCCTTTTAATTCTTCTACATCTTGAAAGACTTGCCATTGTATACGTTTGCCTTTCCCTGCCTGAATATACTTGCCGATATCGCCATGCATAGACCTCGCTTCGATCACTTCGCCATCGATCTGGGCTTGTATTTGTACATCCCAATGACTGTAGTGCTCTATTTTAGCCAAGTCATAGGAGATATTAATCACTTTCTTCTCTTTGTCTACGGACCAATCAATGTTGGTAATGTTACTGGAGCTTTGTCCGAGGCATACCTGGACCATGAATAGCACAAGGCTAAAACTGATGATTGTTTTCATTTGGTCAAAATTTTAGGGTGTGCCGGGACGTCACCTTGGAAACACAGGGGGACCAGATAGGGTGGGGTATCCCGGACACACACAACTAAAGAATGTGGGTTTTAGGTTAAATTGTTATTCTATGACAAACAGCGGCATATTCCCCATGCCATTGCTGATCATCATGGGGTGTTGCGGTTTATTTTTTTTCTGCTGCACTATCCTTGGTACTTGGGTCTTTAGGAAGCTATATAGTTCATTGACGGTGATAATCTTATCTTCATCCGTATCAGCTAAGCCTTGCCCTAAGCCTAGTAGGATTCCCTCTGTAAAAGCTCCATTCTCCCAGCTTTGATCTTCAAAAGAAGCCTCGTTTTCTCGACTAGAAGAGATGACGGCCAGCCCATTCTTTTGCTTATTTAAATGACTGATAGCTCTATTTATCGATAAGGTCCGTTGTGTACTTTTGGCGCCTCCAACACCACTGTGGCAGGCGTCAATGAAGAGGAGCTTTTTACAAGGTAAATCGTTCAATACCGGTAAAATGTCCTCTTCGTAAACGATGCTGGTGAACTTGGGGTTGTCGGGATCGAAATCTTCTCCCTCGATACGGAATTTGCGTTCTTCTCCACTGATTAATCCATGTGAAGAGATAAAGAGTATGACTAGATCTTTGCTAG
>JAHQWA010000313.1 GCA_019634045.1 Saprospiraceae bacterium | reverse complement strand
TTTCCGATGCCTTCAAAGTAGACCTGCGCTACAAGACCCTATTCTTTTCGGTACAGTATACCGTACAAGACAGTGCAATCGCGCGATTTCAGCAACGCTATGACTCAGAAGCGAACCGACTCTTATTGGTCTCGGAAAACATTAAGAATGCAAAAATATTCTCCTTTACCCTTGGATACCCTCTACAGATCACGCCTTGGTGGAACAGTCGGAGTAATGCGATGTATTTCTACCAAGAAAACAACGCCTACGTCAGCGATCGCCCTTTCCAACTCACAAGGAACTACGTTCAGTTGAACACCACCCATTCTTTCAAACTACCCAAGGGTTTTTCTTCGGAGCTCGCTTTTTTCTATAACAGTCCGCGCATCAATGGTGCATTGAACTTTGGAGAAATGTACGGTCTCAATCTGGGCTTGCAGAAACAGCTGGGCGGCCAGTGGGGAAGCTTACGACTGAATGTCAGCGATGTGTTGAATTCCGTCGTGATGCGAGGCAATGTCGAGGTACCTGATCAAAACCTCTCTTATACTGGCATATTCGATTTTTCCCAGCGCACTTTCACGCTAAACTATTCCAGAAGCTTCGGCAACCAAAAGCTGAAATCCAGACGTAAGCGACAGAGAGGAGCCGCAGAGGAGCGTAATCGTATGAATTGATCAGCATAAATGAAAATAATTCTTTCAACCTAAAATTTATAAACATGAGAAAATTGAAGTTAAGGGGTTCGAATACGCCAACCTTACTATCAGGACTTTTTGTACTGTTTTTCCTTACCATGAGCCTGCCATCAAGCGCCCAGATAGCGGCCATTGATTTCCGTTCTGTCCCTGAGGAAAACATTGCCGAATTTGTCCAACGAGAAACGACCTATTGGGCAGAAAGAGCCAAAGAAGCAGTGAAGGAGGGCAGACTCCTCAGCTGGAGGTTATGGCGCCGAGTTGGCGGTATGAACATGGATGAAAATTCCTACAACTTCGTAATCGTTAATCTTTTTGCCGACAAAGTAGCTTTGGATAAGATGTACACGGCCTATACTGCGGCTATGGCGTCTCCCAGCCAGGCTGCCAAGGAAAATGATACACATCAACTCAGCACATCCGTAAGTTCTTTCGTGATGCAAGGACGGGCTTTTGCAGAAGGGTCTAAAACCGGCAAATTCGCCCGAATCAATTTTGCAAAGGTCTCGGATATGGAGAAGTACCTGGCCTTTGAGACGGAAACATGGAAGCCTTTTATAGAAGACTTGATGAAGAAAAAGAAGGTCAGCTGTGTGGGCTGGAGCGTCGCCACCTTATTGAGTCCAGGAGGCACAACGGTGCCCTTCAATGCTATTTCTTCCGATCACTTCGACACATTGGGTGAAGCCATTCAACCGACTGTACCTGAAGGGATCAAGGGCCCAGACTTCTCGGGATACGCCGAGACCAACGAAAGGGTTATGATACAAACCCTAGCTTTGGTGAAGGAGGTCAATTAAAATTGGCCAACTACTTCCTGGGCCTGCTATTTGGTCCGGGAAGTTTCACCTATAAACTAAACGCCCAGATACGGCTTACTTATATCAGAGCCCTCAATTTTGGTCTTCACCTGTTATTCTCCCCATAATAAAGTCATCGGCACAAAACCAGCACCTCTCCTCATCTTCTCTCGTATCAAAGACCTTCCCCTCTAGTCCACCCTTTCTTTTCAAAATTTCGGGTTTATCAAGACGCTAGTGTGATATTCTAAGCTTTTTGGATACTAATGAAATAGAAAGTCATGGGTATGCAAAAATCAAATAAAGCGTCTTTTCTCCACATGGTCGATGAGCACCGTGGATTAATCAACAGCATTTGTCGGGTTTATAGTACCGATTCTAATTTTGAAGATATCCGACAGGATGTATTGCTGCAGTTGTGGAGGGCTTATCCCAACTTTAAGCGGGCAAGTACCACTAAGACTTGGATCTACCGGGTATGCCTGAATACGATTCTTTCCAAGAAACGCAATGAAAGTAGGCGTCCGAAGTACGTAGCGATGGATGAAGAAAACGCGCTGACGCAAGCTGTCTTCCCTTTTAGCGATGATCACTTACAACAGTTACACTTTCTGATCAACCGGTTGTCAGATATAGACAATGCCATCACTTTATTACATCTGGAGGGATACGCTCACGCAGAAATAGCAAAGATACTAGACCTTACCCCTACCAATGTGGGTACACGCTTCAACCGGATTAAAGTCAAACTCAAAAAAATGTATAAAAGCATAGCCTATGGAATTAAATGAATTACAGTCTGCCTGGCAAACTTTCAAGGCCACGCAAAATCTAGATACTATATCCGAAAAAGAGATCAGTCAGCTTATCCACCAAGACCAGATGAGCAGAAGAAAACGAAACTATGCCTTGTTCTTTAAGTATTCCATGGTCCATACATTGCTCCTATTTATCTGCCAAAGCTGTTAAACACCAAAAGATCATAATATGATTTTCATTGCCATTAATTGGAGCCCTGAGCCTGAAATAATCAACATTTTCGGCTTCTCACTTAGGTACTACGGAATCCTTTTCGCAGGTGGATTGATCTTGTGTATTTATCTTTTGGGGTGGATTTTTAAGAAAGAAAGTATCCCCCCGCAAAACTTGGATAAACTATCGATATACGGTATGATCGGCATTATTGCCGGGGCCAGGCTTGGACATTGTTTATTTTATGAACCATCTTACTATTTATCCCATCCTCTAGAGATGATTCTTCCTATTACCTTTCCCAGTGAGGGCGGGATAGCATTTATCGGCTATCAAGGATTGGCAAGCCATGGTGGCGCGCTAGGCTTACTCATTGTGCTCTACCTCTATTCTCGAAAAACTGGACAGTCCATGATTAAAACCATTGATTTAATTGCCGTTGTAGCTGCCTTGTGCTGTGGATTTATTAGAATTGGGAACTTCATGAATTCTGAAATTATCGGTATTCCGACTGCCAGGTCATGGGGGGTGATTTTTAAGCGCGTAGACGATGTAGCTAGACACCCCGCTCAATTGTACGAAGCGGCGGCTTATCTTACCATTTTTATCGTCATGATGATTCTCTACACAAAAATGAGGCATAGATTCCAAGATGGATTCTTTTTTGGGCTGGTACTTGTGCTCTGTTTTACAGCTCGGTTTGTAATTGAATTTGTCAAAGAGAATCAAGTCGGATTTGAAGATCAGATGACCTTCAATATGGGACAATTGTTGAGCCTTCCTTACATCCTGATTGGAATTGGATGTATCCTCTATAGCCTTAGCGGGAATAAAGCCGAAGCTACCATTGAGCTGTGAGCGAGACTAATGAAGGTGGGCCTCGGCTTTCATTGGCTGCGGTGCCATAAGGAACAGCTCGCACACGCCCCTATTCCAGCATCGAATTACAACTCCAATTTTCATCGCCCACTTTGTTAACGGCTACCTGCCCGGCAAGTTGATGCAGTCCACCTAGAAACATCTGGCCAATTATCCCTAAATTGTCAAAGCACACCAAATTGGACAAGATGAGAATTTTCACGGCCTTTCTATTTTCCTTGCTAATCTATGCCTGCGGCTCTTCCCCTCAGTCTATCGAGCTCTTCGACGGAATAAGTCTAGAGGGCTGGCATATGGACGTACCCGCTATGGATACGGCTCCGGATACGACCAAGCCCTTCTTAGTAAGAGACGGCAAGCTAGTCAGCCTAGGTAACCCTCAAGGGCATTTGATCACCGACCAATCCTACGAAAATTACCGCCTGGAGGTACGTTACCGCTTTGCGGGGGAGCCAGGGAATTGCGGGGTGCTCGTGCATGCGTCCACGCCTCGTTCGCTCTATGAGATGTTTCCCAAATCTTTGGAAGTGCAAATGATGCATAAGAATGCAGGCGACTTTTGGTGCATTGTAGAAGATATCAAGGTACCCGACATGGAGAAGCGTCGCGGCCCCAAAGCAGAATGGGGCATCGTAGAAGGTAAGAAAAGGAGAATACTGAACTTAACGGATGGCTCTGAGAAGCCACTTGGAGAATGGAATGAGATGACCATCGAGTGCCTAGAAGATAAGATCAAAGTGTGGGTCAATGGAGACTTGGTCAATGAGGGTTATGATTGCACAGTGAGAAGTGGGCAAATCGCCGTTCAGGCAGAAGGTTCCGAAGTAGAGTTTGAAAAAATCACACTCACCCCCATCACGGAGCTAACAGAAAATCCGAATGAAACTGCTTATTATACCCTTGCCGATTATGCCCGTGTCCCCAAAGCTGATGTCCATGTTCATGTCCGTACGGACCGCACTACTTTTGTTGAAAAGGCCAAAGGAGATCAGTTCAAACTGGTCAATATTTGCGTCGACGGTGCAGATTCTTGGCAGAGTATTGAAGAGCAGTTTGAATATGCTGTCCTACAGCAGAAGGCCTTTCCAGAGCAGTACAAAGTAATTACCTCTTTTAGTGTGGAAGGCTTTCACGAAGCCAACTGGCAGGAGAAAACATTGGCCTGGCTGGATCAGTGCTTCGACCAAGGAGCCATCGGCATCAAAGTATGGAAAAACATTGGTATGGTACTGCAAGACACTGATGGATCGAATGTGATGCTAGATGATCCCCGCTTTGATGAAATTTTTTCCAAGCTGGAACAGACTAAAAAAACAGTAGTTGGACACTTAGGTGAACCCAAAAACTGTTGGCTGCCACTGGAAGAAATGACAACCAATAACGATCGCTCCTATTTCAAGAATAATCCGCAATACCATATGTACCGCCATCCGGAATTGCCTTCCTATGAGGATCAGATGCAAGCCCGAAATAATCGACTGGATAAACACCCCAACCTTCAATTCATGGGGGCGCACATGGCGAGCATCGAGTGGAGCGTGGATAGCCTCGCAGCTTGGTTTGATCGCTATCCAACAGCCACAGTAGATCTCGCTGCACGCATGGGGCAGGTTTTCTGGCAGACCCAACAGGATCGGGAAAAGGTGATAAATTTCTTCATTAAATACCAAGATCGGCTCCTCTATGCCACCGATATGGGCGACAGCGGTAGTTCAACACCTGAAAACCTGATCAAGACCATGGAGGAAACTTGGCAACGTGACTGGCAATATTTTGTGACGGGTGAAGTAATGGAGAGCGATTTGGTAAATGGCTCCTTCCGGGGTATACAATTGCCCAAATCGGTAGTAGACAAGGTCTATTTTGAAAATGCTCAACGAGTGTTTGGCTTTTAGGCCATAGATAAGTCGGGCTTGCAGATGAAATAAGCCATACTTTTCCTAAACACTTCCTTCCTTACAACGTTACATTTCCAAGTAAGTAAACTGCCCTGTTTACATCGAACTGCCATCCACATTTTCTTTCAAACCAAACACATTATTAGTAAATCTTTGCCTTGTAAGGGCAACCATTACTATTACTAATACAGTCATAATTTTAAGTAATAGTCATTGTCGTACTTTTATTCTTATTACGTATACAACAATTAATATCGAATGGATCATAACCCACACGCAAGCTCCAATGGAGATATTAGCAAATGCCCATTTATGGGCGGTGCGCTAAAACAAAGCGCTGGTAACGGTACCTCAAATCGGGACTGGTGGCCAAACCAACTGAAGTTAAACATCCTTAGACAACATTCTTCCCTGTCCAATCCTATGGACGATGGTTTCGATTACGCGGAAGAATTCAAATCCCTTGATTTAGCGGCTGTAAAGCAAGACCTAACCGACCTGATGACAGACTCTCAGGAATGGTGGCCTGCTGATTACGGTCACTATGGTCCGTTTTTTATTCGAATGGCTTGGCACAGTGCAGGTACCTATCGTATCGCAGATGGTCGGGGTGGAGCAGGTGCTGGTCAGCAGCGATTCGCGCCCTTGAACAGTTGGCCAGACAATGCCAACCTAGATAAGGCTCGACTTTTGTTGTGGCCCATCAAGCAGAAGTATGGTAGAAAGATTTCTTGGGCGGATTTGATGATCCTTACCGGAAATGTGGCGTTGGAATCTATGGGATTCCAAACCTTTGGGTTTGCTGGCGGTAGAGAAGATGTGTGGGAGCCAGAAGAAGATGTGTATTGGGGACCAGAAACCGAATGGCTTGGTGATAAGCGATATGAAGGAGACCGCGAATTGGAAAATCCACTAGCAGCCGTACAGATGGGTTTGATTTATGTGAATCCAGAAGGGCCTAATGGAAATCCGGATCCAATCGCAGCAGCACGTGACATCCGCGAAACCTTCGGTCGTATGGCGATGAACGATGAAGAAACTGTAGCCTTGATTGCTGGAGGACACACTTTCGGTAAGACCCACGGTGCAGCTGATCCTGATCAATACGTAGGAAGAGAGCCGGCCGGTGCAAGCATTGAGGAGCTGAGCATGGGTTGGAAAAACACTTTCGGTACGGGTGCCGGTGGTGATACCATTACTAGTGGATTGGAAGGGGCTTGGACCACAACCCCTACACAATGGAGCAATAACTTCTTTGAGAATCTTTTCGGATACGAGTGGGAACTAACTAAGAGCCCGGCTGGTGCAAACCAGTGGACACCTAAGGATGGTGCTGGTGCTGGCTTAGTACCTGATGCGCACGATTCAAGCAAAACGCATGCTCCATTCATGCTCACGACAGACTTGGCCTTGCGTATGGATCCTGATTACGAGAAGATCTCCAAACGTTTTCATGAAAATCCTGATCAATTTGCTGACGCTTTTGCCAGAGCCTGGTTCAAATTGACACACCGTGATATGGGACCAATCGCCCGCTATCTAGGACCTGAGGTTCCAACCGAAGAACTGATCTGGCAAGACCCAGTTCCTGCTGTTGATCATGACCTGATTGACGAGGCAGATGTAGCAGCATTGAAAGCGAACATTTTGGCTTCTGGTTTAAACGCTACTGATCTTGTATCTACAGCATGGGCTTCGGCCTCTACCTTCCGTGGTTCTGATAAGCGCGGAGGTGCGAATGGTGCACGTGTTCGTTTGGCTCCACAGAAAGATTGGGCGGTGAACAACCCTGCTCAACTAGCGAAAGTGTTGGGTACTTTGGAAAGCATCCAAGAAGAGTTTAATAGCACGCAATCTGGCGGCAAGAAGGTTTCTCTTGCGGACGTGATCGTATTGGCAGGTGGTGTAGGAGTAGAACAAGCGGCAGAAGCGGCTGACTATGACGTAACGGTACCTTTCACACCAGGTCGTACAGATGCATCACAAGCTCAGACGGACGAAGAATCCTTCGCTATCCTTGAGCCAGTTGCAGATGGATTCCGTAACTACCTGAAGGGCAAATACAGTGTGTCTGCGGAAGAGCTTTTGATCGACAAAGCACAGCTAATGACCCTTACAGCTCCTGAGATGACTGCTTTGGTAGGAGGGTTACGAGTTATTGGAGCCAATCATGATGGCTCTAAGCACGGCGTGTTTACCGACCGTCCGGGTACCTTGACCAACGACTTCTTTGTCAACCTATTGGATCTTCGCACCACTTGGAGCGCGACTTCTGAGGCCGATGACCTCTTTGAAGGGCGTGATCGTGCCACTGGAAACGTGAAGTGGACAGGAACGCGGGTAGACTTGATCTTTGGATCAAATACAGAACTAAGAGCAATCGCTGAAGTATATGGATGTGGTGACGGAGAAGCGCAATTCGTGCAAGACTTCGTAGCAGCCTGGGCTAAAGTCATGGACCTTGATCGATTTGAGGTCAAGAAATAAGCCATACGCAGGAAACACATCTTACTATTCCAAATTGGAATAATAGAAAAGCACAGTAGGTGGCCCATTTTGGGCCACCATTTTTATTTTTATTCGTCACGTAAAGAGAGTATCGGATTGGCTAGAGAAGATTTTACACTTTGGAACCCAACCGTTATCATGGCTATGAATAGGGACGTCAAACCAGCCAAGGCAAATACTCCCCAGTGTATATCAATGCCATAGGCATAGTCGTTTAGCCACAATTTCATCACATACCAAGCTAGCGGAGTGGCAATCAAGATAGCAAGCATCACCAAACGCAAAAAGTCCTTGGAAAGTAAAGAGGTAATTTGCAATACACCTGCTCCCAATACTTTACGAATACCTATCTCCTTGACTCTCCTTCTCGCATCGAAGGTAGCCAAGCCAAAAAGGCCCAGACAGGAGATGAAGATGGCCAGAAAAGTGAAGTATTTAGAAAGAGAAGATACCTTTTCCTCAGCAGCATACTGTGCCTGATAATCCTCATCCAAGAATTCGTAATCAAATGGGAAGCCAGGATTAAAGTCGGTATAGAGTTTCTGCAAGCGGTCCACCACCTGGCTCTCTTGTCCAGCCTCGGTCCTAATCATAACTTTGTGCGTCCAATCTGGGCGATAAACGAAAAACAAAGGGCCAATTTCCTCTCTCAAAGAAGTAAAATGGAAGTCCCTCGACACACCGATAATTTCAAAGGAAGTTCCTTGAATAGCCACCTCTGTGCCAAGTGGATTTTCCAAACCCATAAATTTTATAGCTGATTCATTGAAAATGATCTTATTCTCTTCTGCGCCGTAGGTGTCAGAAAAAGACCTCCCCGCTAGGATCTCAACATCTAGGGTCTCAATCATGTCATAGTTGACCGGGCGCATTTCAAAAGCATTCTTGTTATCCGTCTTACCTTCCCATTGCTCAACAATAAAAGTGTTTCTATCCCCCACCAAACTTTGCCCAATGCTAGATGCATTTTTCACACCGGGTAGCTGTTTTACAGCTGATAGAAAGGTAGTAAGTTCGGATCTGACTTTACCTTCTATATCTAGTTGTAGTAAATTATTCTTGTTGTATCCTAAGTTTTTTGTTTGTAGATAATTTAATTGTTGGTAGACGATAAAGGCGGCCACAATCATCATAAAGCTGAGAATGAATTGCCCCACCACCAATACTTTCCTGATATTTCTACTCCCCGCAGATAAGATCAGTTTTCCTTTTAAGGCTGCGGCTGGCTTGAAGGCAGCCATGAATAGGGAGGGATAACTGCCAGCTACCAGTCCCGTCAAAAGGGTAAGACCTGTAGCTACTAGCAGAAATTGCCCATTAAAGGACCAGACTAAATCCTTTCCGGTCAATTGACTGAAAGTAGGTAGCAAAGCATTGACCATCGTTAAGGCCAAGCCGAGGGCAATGAAGGAAAGTACCACCGTTTCTCCTAAAAACTGAAGCGCTAAGCCGCCTCGCCCGAGTCCGAGTACCTTTTTCACCCCCACCTCCTTAGAGCGTTCGGAGGCCATAGCCGTAGACAAATTCATGAAATTAATGCAAGCTATAAGGAGAATGAGCATGCCAATTAAGGAAAACAAACGGACATATTGTATTCGCCCTCCAGTGGCTTGACCATTTTCATAGGTTCCGAATAGATACGCATCTGTATAATCTCTGGCCTCTAAGCTGGTTAATAGTTGATTTTCATCCCTCCGGCTATCCAAGTAATGTTCAACCTTCTGATTGAAGACCGATACATCTGCTCCTTCTCTCAAGGCAACAAAGGTGCTCACCGTAGAGTAATTCCAATTCAAAGCCCAGGCATTTCTAGCCTTAAATTCTTCGAATGACAAGACAAAATCAAATTGCAGACTAGCATTGCTAGGAGGCGCCTTAAATATTCCACTAATCTGATAGGGAATTTCCTGTTGGCATTGGATGACCTTGCCTACGATATTTTCAGTCGTATTAAAGAGCTTAATGGCTAGGCGATCCGATATCACAACGGAGGACTTATCCATCAGCACAGTTCCAGCGTCCCCTTCAATTAGCTCATAATTAAAGAGTTCAAAGAAGGCTGGACTCGCATGGTGCCCATCGGCTTTTAGGGTATTATCCTCAAAGGCTAATGTCACGTTACCAAACTTTCGCAGCGCTACCGAATGCTTGATTTCCGGTAAATTCTTCGGAAGATCCTCGGCTAATTGGCTGGGCGTACTAAAACCAGTCGAAAGGCCTTCTTCCTCTTGGAAATGCATAATCAGTTCGAAGGGTCCATTTTCTGCTTGTAAGAATTTATCCACCTTCATTTCATCATCTACCCAATAGTAGATTAATAAAGCACAGCCTAGACCAATTGAGAGGCCAACTAAATTAATGGTGAAAGCGCCCTTGTTGCGGGTGAACCCTCTGAAGATGAGTTTAAGCGTGTTCAGGATCATGGCTTTTCTTTTTGTTGGACATTGATTTTCAGACGACAGAGGACAGAGAACAGAGAACAGACTTCTCGCAGCATAGCAATCTGATCTCTTACTTCTGTCAGACGTCAGACGACAGAGGTCAGACGACAGACTTCTCGCAGCATAGCGATCTGACCTCTTACTTCTTACGTCTGTCAGAGGACAGACGACAGAGTAAAGAATTCTCGCAGCGCAGCGATCTGACCTCTTACCTCTGACATCTATTTAAGAGCTAAAAACATGCCAAGCTTACAACCCGTTAAAGGTCAACAACATACTAATAATGTGGCAGTTAAGTGGCACAACAAACTGTTCATATCTGTTCAATTGCTGTGCGATAATGAACACCCAAAAGCACCTGGTTACCAGCTATGGTTTGCTACTCGAAATCGGTCCGTATTTTGAAACAATCGAAACAAAGCCCTTGAAATGCACTTTTAGTACCCAGAAAAAGTCAAAAAGTAGATTTGATTTGCAAAAGTGAAAGATAGTTATTACTTTCACTTTTGCAAACCTAATGTAATTGCATTGCTCATGCATGAAAAAGGTTATCCGAAATGGGCAGATCGCTTTCTAAAGTGGTACTGCAGGACTGAACTATTGGAGGAAATCCAAGGAGACCTCTATGAAATATTCGAGCATGAGCGCCAACAACACGGCTTAACGAAGGCAAGAAGAAAATTCTCATGGAATGTGCTGCGCACTTTCCGTTTATCTACCATTAAACGACTTCACCCGAAATTTCGCCTTATGCCATTAAGAAGCCATTTCAAGATCTCCTATCGACAATTGATCAAGCAGAAATATTATAGTTTGATCAATATTCTAGGATTAGCAGTTGGTTTTTGTTGCTGCTTTTTCATCGGACAGTTCATTATCCAGGAAGTAAGCTATGATAAAAGCCATCCAGATCAGCAAAATCTATTCCGTTTACTCACAGAACGATCTGGTAATGATGGGTCAGAATTTGGTATTTACCACAACCCTCCCCTAGCAGAATTAGCCGAGGTAAATTTGCCTGAAGTACACAACAGTTTTCGAGTTAGAGCCGGAGGTAGTCGCTTGGTAAAAACGGCTGCTGGTTCAGAAAGCCATCACGAAGAGCTATTTCTATACGTCGATCAAAGTATGCTCAGCTTATTGGATTTCCCCTTGTTGTACGGAGATCGTCAGACCGCACTTAGCACGCCCAACAGTATAGTGCTCACTGAGAAAAAGGCCCGAAAATATTTTGGTAGTGAAAACCCTGTCGGTCAAGAAATATTTTTGAGTAACCAGCCCGAACAGCCCTTCCAGGTGACAGGTGTACTTAGCAATAAGCGACCGCCCTCTCACATCGACTACGATTTTTACTTATCG
>JAHQWA010000312.1 GCA_019634045.1 Saprospiraceae bacterium | reverse complement strand
CCTGTCGTTGCTTGTAACGATTTGCAGGTGACTTTGGACGCGAACGGTCAAGCCAGCATAATCACAACCGAAGCTGACGGGGGAAGTGCTGACAACTGTACCGTTGATTTGAGTTTATCACAAACCAGCTTCGGGTACAACGATTTCCCAAGTACGACTGTGACCTTAACCGCTACAGATCCCTCAGGTAATAGTAGCTCTTGCGAACTGATCGTCGAGGTAGCAGTAGATTGTGACAACGCTACCGACGGAGGTGAAATCGCAGACACCGAAATCAGCTGCGGAGGTTTTGACCCTTCGCCTATTCAAAGCTTGAGTCCTGCTTCAGGAGGTAGCCAAGCACCGATCAAGTATCTGTGGTTGACTACAAACGATCCGGAGCTACCAATAAATGAGTGGATGAGCGTCGGGACGGGCGAAATCTTTGATCCTGGGTTTATTGACCAAACCACTTACTATATACGCCATGCTCGTCGTCTTGGCTGTGATGAGTATCCTGTAGCATCAAACATAATCGCTAAAGTCGTCAATGGCACTGGTGATGAATGTGATGCTGATCAGCAATCTGTTTCCTTACATGGAAATGCCTCTTCTGTTTATGCCAATTATGGGGTACAAGGAGCGCAGAACATCCTGGGCCCTATCGATGGACAAGTGTCTAGATTCTACCAGAATAACGACGGTATTCGCGTAATGCTTCCTGATCATTTACCCGCAGGTAGCGAAGTGACGATTAGCTGGAAACGCCGTAGTAATGGCGGCCAAGCACCCGCTAGAATGCTGGTATACGAGGACTTATCTTACGGCAATTACACCTTACTCAATGAGGTCTTTTTCACGAAGATCCGTGACTTTTTTGTTCATTCGACCATCACCATTGCACAGGAAGACGTGAATAGCATTTGGATTGTTAATGCATCAGGCTATGCCGATTTTGAAGTAGATGCAATCACCTATTGCGGCACGGACTGTGTTACTGATTTGATCTACTGTTTACCTAATGGTGTTTATTCTGATTATGAGTACGTCGATCGCGTCAAACTCAATACCGTCAGCAATACATCAGGAGATGATGGGGGCTATGGTGATTACACCAACCTTAGTACCACCTTGGAGCAGGGTACGAGCCATGTCATTAGGCTAAGGCCTGGTTTCACAGGTAGTTCTTATGTGGAGTACTGGCGGGTATGGATCGACTTCGACCAAAACGGTATTTTCGACGGTTACGAGAAAATCTATCAAGGACGTGGTCGACATGAGAAGGTGGAATATGTCTATGTTCCCATCTGGGCACACACTGGTGAGACGCGCATGCGTGTACAAATGCGTTATGGGGGATATGGCAATCCATGTAGTGATGGTTTCGATGGCGAGGTGGAAGATTATACGATCAATATTGATCCGTATAATCCTGCGAATATCAATTTAATGGCCGATGACAATATCACCCAAAATGAGTCGGCTAAGGACGGCTTGGAAACCGAGGGGCTGACCGTTATTGCCGACCGCTCGGATGCACGCGTCATTGAAAAGGAGAGTAAGGCTTCCAGTACACGGAAAATAGCAGCGGTGGATATGGCTGCTTGGCCCAACCCAAGCAGTGGTCCCATGAACGTTGAGGTTACTGGATTTGAAATGGGTGAGACTTTCGATCTGGTACTGGTGAATACCTTGGGGCAGGTGCTATTATCCCAAACCTTCGATCAAGGTGGTGATCAGCATTTTGTGCTTGATCCACAACAACTAAAAATGGCTCCAGGCACCTATATACTTCGTGCACGTAACCGCGAACAGACGATAATCAGAACAGTTGTCATTAAAAACTAGACTAGCCTCTAGAGCTATTATACACGACTTCTCTTAGTATCCAATTAAAGCCGCCGGAGTAAAAACCCTGGCGGCTTTATTGGTTTACCCGTACTACGTTTATTAGCGAAAGAATGTATCTTTCTCCTAACGCTATATTTAGTGTTATGACTCAAAATACAAAACCATGAAACGTAAAACCTTCCTCGAGTTATCCTCTGCCCTCGCGCTAGGGGGCATCATCAGCCCACTATCCGGCTGCAAAAATGAGTCTCCAGAAATGGAAACTGCAAGTACTACGGTTCCTCGTACCAACTGGGCCAAAAACTACACCTACAGAGCTGAGAAGCTTCACCTTCCAAAAAGCACCGCCGAAGTGCGAGAACTGGTGAAGCAGTTGGATCAGCAAAAAGCACTCGGCACCTGTCATTGCTTCAATGATATTGCGGATAGCCCGAAGCACCAAATCTCCACCCAAGACCTCAAGCAAGTTATCGGCATTGATGAAGAAAATGAGACCATAACCGTGCAGGCAGGAGCCAAGTATGGGGAGATCGCTCCAATTTTACAGGAAAAAGGCTTCGCTCTACATAACCTAGCTTCATTGCCACATATTTCCGTTGCTGGAGCATGTGCAACCGGCACGCATGGATCAGGCGTCAGCAACGGAAATTTGCCAAGTGCCGTCCGAGCACTTGAAATGGTGAACGGTAAAGGGGAGCTTATCAAGCTGCAGAGAGGGGATGAACGTTTTAATGGTGCGGTCGTCGGTCTGGGGGCCTTGGGGATTGTTACGCAATTGACTTTAGATATTGAAAAGACATTTGGCGTACGGCAAGAAGTCTTTCAGGATCTGCCCCTCGAATCCTTGCAGGAGAATTTCGAAGACATCATGTCCGCCGGATACAGTGTTAGCCTTTTTACAGATTGGACCAAGAAGTTAGTCAGTCAGGTTTGGGTAAAACGGAGGACTGACCATGAATTGGTAGATCTTGGAGCAGATTTTTACGGAGCTAAGGCTGCCACTCGTGATCTACACCCCATTACTAGGCTTTCTGCGGTTCATTGCACTGAACAAATGGGAAAACCCGGTCCTTGGCATGAGCGGCTACCACACTTTAAAATGGGCTTTACGCCAAGTAGTGGCGATGAATTACAATCGGAATTCTTTGTACCCTTTGAAAATGGCTTGGAGGCCATGCTGGCACTGGAAAAGCAATCAGAAAAGATATTCCCTCACCTATTGATATCCGAAATTCGCACCATTGCTGCCGATGACTATTGGATGAGTCCGGCTTATCAGCAAAAGAGTTTAGCTATTCACTTCACCTGGAAGCCCGAATGGCCAGCCGTGAAGGAACTCATTCCAATGATTGAAGCGGAGTTAGCTCCCTTTGGCGTAAGACCGCACTGGGGAAAGCTTTTTAGTGTACCGAAAGCCTCCTTACACGAACGGTACCCCAAAATGCAGGATTTCCTACAAATGGTACAAGCATTCGACCCGCAAGGAAAATTCAGGAATGATTATCTAGATCTAAATCTATACGACAATTAAGGACACTTCTCCCCAGGCCGCATTTCGATCAATTCCAAGGCCACGAGATGTGGCCGTAATATATTCTCCATATTAGATAAGGGCGTGTAATAGCCAATAACCTCCGTGAGTGCTGGAGTCATATCGCCACTGGTGCTAAGCTCTACAAAGGCAGATTCGAGGAAAGTTGAGGCTACATCATAGTTATGCCCATCTTGGCAATCAGAAAAACTGGAGGCATCAGCGAAATACAGGAATTCTCCCTGCAATCGAACCCCTTTATTCCAATTTATCGTATCCCCCTCCGCCCTAATCTTCTGAAAAGATTCCAACAAGCTAGTATTATAGGAGGAGGCATCACCGATCGGTAGCGGCTCACCATGATCAAAACTAGGGTAGGTCCCGTCAGCAATGGTATCCTGGAAAACTTTCACCAGCTCGACTTGGCCTTCAGAGAAATAGCAGCGACGCCAAATCATACAATTTCGATCCAGGTCAGGGCAAGCCTTACGTACTCGTTTTTCTTCAATAAACAGCAAATTTTCTTTATTTGTGTCCCAGAGAAACAGGCGCTCACGGGTCCCATTCATACTCTTATGATATTTATAAATCTTTTGTAGACCGGCTGCATTTTCGATACGCTGATACTCTAACAAGCCCGCATCTAAATGGGGGTGGGCCCCTTCGTACGTCAAAGTGGTATCATTTAAAAAATCTACGATCATCTGATCGATAATCGAAGGATCAAAAGGACTAGATTCCAAAACAATTCCCTTCCCCTCTTCCTTCGGTGGGGCGCTGGATGCACAACTAAGCATTAGAAAGAGTAAACATAAAGTTATGGCACTGAAAAATCGATACATATGAACTAGATAAAAAGGTGTCAATAAGGAATGCTGAGCAAATAAATTAAATGATCACAAGTCTCCCCGCTCCACCAATGAGGTGGAGTCTAGGTTCTCGTTTCCACTGTTCTCGGTATATCCAGAAATCCCAAGTCTCAAAAGGGCCATCCACCGTACTGTTGTTTGAATTGTTCCCTATTCATCTTGAAAGTCCGCCTTAATATGACTTCCATCACAATACGGCTTATTACCAGAAGCGCCACAACGACAAAGGGCCGTGACCTTATGTTTTTCCTCTTCGGTACCATCTTTATGCTTGATGGTTATATTGCCATAGATCAATAAGGGGCCATTCGGGCTGACCTCAACCTTAGTATCTCCAATGATTTGAACGGCTTTATTTTCATCCTCATTGTAGTAATAGCTGAGTGCACCACTTGGGCATTTATCAATTTGAGCAGCTATTTCCGCGGTGGAAGCCCCATCGGCATTAATCCAAGGTCGTTTTTTAGGATCAAAAACATTTCCTAGCCCCGTACAAATGGCTGCATGGGCACAGATTCCTGGTTTCCAGACGATCGTGATTTCTCCATTGGAGTATTCTTTTGTAACATCCTTTTTCATAGATTATGGGTTCTTTTAAGCGATAAATCTCGTTTCTCTAAATTAAGGAAATAAATTGGAGCAGCTTGAAAGAAAAACATCTCGACCAAGGAGCAGCAGTTCCAATAGCCAAGATGTCTTCAAACTTTAATTACTATGAGAATAAACTAAGCTAGGTATAGATTCAAAATGATGGCTACTGAACCAATAGGAATTGCCGATCCACCCGACCGTGCTGTTTCACTTCGACCAAATAGGTTCCTGCCGGTAAAGGTGGCAGTTCGATAGCAGTTCGCCGCTCACTAATGGATTGTTGTTGTAATACTTTCCCTTCTAGTGATAGCATTCGGAAGATCGCTTGCCCCTCTTCAGCTAGTTCTATTTGGAAATTAGCATGGGTAGGATTGGGAGCTATTGTGAAATAATGATTCGGTGATAGGTCCTCTACCGAGGTAGTTGTTGCGGCTTGTACTAGAATAGTCCAATCCTCATCATTGTCGAAGGGAGGATTTCCCAAATCTACCTGACCAGGGCCATTTACAAGGACTATATTTCCTTCCTTAAACTCTCCAGTTCTCGGATTGTACCAACGAACCTGATAACTATTGTCATCTGGTAAGGTCAATTTTGTACTGCCTCCATTCTTCAAGTAAATGGCGTAATATTCACCAATTTTTGTAAAACACCACCCTTCAGTGACTAGATCATCATCCGCAGTCATTTCTACGAAAGGGAGCGCCCGAAAGAAATCCAACGCATACCGCAAATAATCCCAACTTTGATCTCTACTCCTAAAGTTCTCTAAGGTCAAGTCGCTATCAGGTAGATTGTAGCCAAAGTAATATTCCAATCCTGCCCCGCCGGCGATTAAGTGCCCCCATAGCACCTCTTTCCTAATATCATGCAAATCAGGATTACTGCCATTGTAGTTGGGGTAATCCAAGTCAGGAGGGACGCCAATGCCTGCGTTCCCTTGCTCATCATTCGCAATTACCCAGGGCCTTGCAGTATTTTCGGTCACGTCCAGCCATTCCGTCGTCAATTCGTGTACCCGATTCCAGGTGGCTTGCAAAGATATTCCTGTGTAATCTGATTGATTCCCTGTTAACTCCTCATAGGCTTCAGGCACTCCATTCAAATGCGTATGCACCACACGATGGTGACCATAAGGGTCATTGCGCTGAAACCATGCAGCCATATCCGCTTGCTGATTGTCAGACTGGGAATTCTCTTCTCCCATATTCCAATTCAAGGAAAGATGATGGCCAAAACGGGCCAACAACTCACGGTAGTACAATGACCGCTGGGTGCCCACATTGCCATTGTCCAATAGTTGATCATTTTCTGTTTCCTGCGTTTTGAAATGAAGATACATACCCTTATGGTCAGCATGTTCCAACACAATCTCCCATTGATCTAGTTTGGAACAATCAAAGTGGCGGAAGTTATCATCGGTGATATAAGGATATACATTCCTATCATCTCCATTAATATTCATCGTGAGAAAAGAAAATACATTTACCCCCTTAGAGGCCAAGTAGTTGATGGCTCCGATAATTTCTGTTCCTTTTCCATTTTGCCAGGAGGGATCTCCTGCCTCCCAATCATTTTTATGCGGTGCCCAGCTTTTTCGGCGATTGCCATTATTAGGAGTGTCGTCAAAATCTTCGTACGCCAAGAAATTTTCTGGCGCATCAGCGCCGCCCTTCAGGAAAAATTCGCCGGTTTCAGCAAATTGCAAATAGCGTTCGTTCACATACCTCAATTGCCCTCGGGCACGGTTATCTGGTAGTTGTTTATCAGTTGGGGTGATGGTGAATGTCCCATTCAAGCCATCGAGGGGAGAGATCGGAGTGCCCGCATTCGGATTCTCATTAATGGCTAGGTTATTCCCCAAACGAAAAGAGACTTCATACATCCATTCCCCAACCTCATCTGGCGCAAAATGCACGCGCCAAACATTGCCTGCATCGGCACTGGTCTCAGCAGCATTTCCATCGGCAGCAAAGTAGCCCGGAACGATTAAGGTGCGATCCCCTTTTTTGAACAAAACGTTTAACCGATAGTCCAAGAATGGATTGGGATCTACGCTTTTCTCTTCGTAAGTAGGTCCATCAAAAGATAAGGTTAGCTTATGCCATTTCTTCAATTCCCCCTCCATCGTCATCGCTCCCGTACCAGGTTGATCAGGTTGGTCAATGTCGACCTCCTCCTCAGATACAGTAAAGACGACAGTCAATTCGTCCAATTGCGCTCCCGCTGCCCCGGTCCCTGCAAAGGCAGTTGCCGTAATAGCATGGGAACCCAAGGTTGGTGTCCAAGACTTATAATCTCCATTGGTATCTCCTGCTAGAGCAAAGGGTTCCACATTTTCAATTCTGAAATTGGCAACGGCATCCAGGCGGAATTGGATGCTACCTACCGCATCACTTACCTCCGCACGAACATTTAGGGAACTTCCCGTTTCATTGAGATTGATGTTGAGACCATCCTCTAGATCAACAATATCCTCATTGGTTTGTGCATTGACCAGAACGAGTCGCGTAAGCGTCTGCGCGGATAGATTTGGAAGGAAGAGTAAAGGAATAAAGGCGATTAATAATAGGCTTTTAATGTGCATAGTATCTGCATATTTGGGATAAGGAAATAGGTTTCATTGTACAGGAAAATCACCTATACAATAGCAGGCCACCAAGTAGCCCTAAGGATCACCATAAGTTTCAGCCCTATTAGCACCAGTAGTAGGAAAAATAATAACGGGAGTGTTGATCTTCCCAAGTCCCAATATATACTATCAAACGGGGTAAGCTTTTGGGTAGGATAATTGTTGCTACCAACTCACCTTTCAACGGCTAGGATTTGTTGTAAATTGTCTTGCTAATGTTAATATTAGATGAATTGCATCAAGTAGCCTTCCACAATTGGATCAAGGTTTGCTCTTTTTCGGAGGCCAGTCCAGTGGAGTTAGAAGCGCCAAATTTAATCCCATCGGGATGACTTTCTGCAAACCAAGCAAGACAATCCGCAATGGTATTCTGCACAGGTCTTAACTCGAAACTCAATGAATGCAATTTGTCATTACTGATCTGCATGAAACCTCTGTCCTCTGAGAGTGGTGCCCACAGTGGAAGATCGGTAAAGGACCGGATCTGTTGTTCTCGAAGAAAGTCCTCAGAAGGCCAATACATCTTTGTTTCGACTCCAAGATGTTGCTTTGCTATTTGCAAGAACTCACTCCAAAGCAAGGGCTCTATTCTAGGGCCGGTAGTATTGTAAGTACCTATCCACTTGCGATCAATGGCTTCTGCCACGAAGCGCCCTACATCTTTTACATCAACAAACTGTAAGGGATCGTTACCTGTTCCAGGGCCTAACAATTCCGCTTGTCCGCGGAGCTTTACCAACCAATACAATAAATCAAGTTCGGGATCTCGCCAACCTTTGATTGGACCAGGTCGAAGGATGGTATGTCGGCCAGGAAATCGATCTCGCACCAACTGTTCCGCAAAGGCTTTATGCGCTGAATAATACCAATCCCCTTTCGAGTCTGGCAAGGCAACTACCGCGGATTCTTCATGCAATCCTACTTCTTGGAAATTGCTATAAACTGCAATACTCGAGATGAAAACATAGTGTTTAGTCGATTGCTGTAGACTTTGGGTAGCCTGATCGACCAAGGTTGAATCCTCTGGCCACACATCTACTACTACATCCCACTCTTTTTCTTGCAAAGGGGCATAAGCCGCTATGCCATCCAATCGATCTCCAATGATATGGTGATGTTGAGGAAACAGATTGGGATTCGTCTTTCCTCTATTAAATAGAGTAATCTCTGCACCCGTCTCTTGGATAGCCTGCACAACAGCTGGCCCGACAAAATAAGTCCCGCCTAATATGAGGACCTGGGGTGTTCTAGAGGATTGACAAGCGCCGAGGGTGGAGATAGTCGTAGGCAAAACAAGGGAACCTATCCCTGCCTTTTGGAGGAATGTTCTTCTTTTCATAGTCTGGTGATTTCGGTAAATACGTGAGTTACTAAAGATATTGAATCCAGTCTAATCCAACAAGTAAGTGATGTGATAATAGGTAGCGGGTAATTTTGGATAGCGATTTTTGCTTGTAAACGAGGTACGAAAGCCGAACACCAATCAAAGCCAGGCAGGATAGCCATAGATTACCGTAGGCTTTTGGTAACTCAAAATCGCAGCCAAAAGGTTGGAGAGCCTATTATCGCACTCTTGAGTTCATGTTTGGTGATCGGTTTTGGAAGAGAAAAGTGTCATTTTTTTTGCTGAGATGAGGCGCTTTTCCACCCAAAGTGTGATGGCCAAACGATCCCCTACGTCAACTTCTATCCTATTGACCAGACACGCCCTCCTTATAGTACAGCAGAATGTAGCAGCTTACCCAATAACTGTAGCCCTTTCTCTACTTTCTCATCATAAGGCTTCCCTATGCTGATTCGTAAATAATTGTGTAGGTCTTTTTCTAAAGAAAATAACTGCCCAGGCGCAAAATTTAGTTTTTGCTGCATGGCGAGATGAAGCAATTGTAGGGTATCAATGTCATGAGATAATTGAATCCAAAGAACAAAGCCCCCCTTCGGCCGCGACAATACCGTTCCTTTCGGAAAGTGAGTCAAAATTTGCTCCTGATACCGGAGGCTTTGTGTGTGGAGCTGCTTGCGCAAACGCCTTAGGTGCAGATCATAGCGCCCATTCTTAAGGAAATGAGCGAGTATCTCCTGGTTCAAGGTAGAAGTAGCCACACTCTGATGAATTTTAGCTTGAAAAATCTGGTCAAAGTACCTGCCCGATTCAATCCAGCCAATTCGATAACCCGGGGCTAGCGACTTGGAAAAGGAAGAGCAATAGATAACACCTTCATCTTGATCAAAGGATTTACAACTGCGTGGCCGTTTCGCTCCAAAATACAACTCTCCGTAGATATCATTTTCAATTAAGGTCACCCCTTTTTGTTGAAGAAATCGTACGATTCGCTCCTTGTCCGCATCAGGTATACTCGCCCCTAGCGGATTGGAAAAATTCGTTACGAGGAGGCAAGCTGTAGGTTGATGCTTTTCTACTGCTTCAAACAAACGGTCCAGCACCACACCGGTTTCAACATCCGTTTCCACTTCAACAGGAATACGGCCTTTAGAGGATATAGCCTGAAAAACGCCAAAGTAGGTGGGGGATTCAATAAGTATTTTGTCGCCTGGTGCCGTACAAGCCGTGATAGCCAAATTGATGGCCTCCTGACAGCCTACCGTAATTAATAGTTCATCACTATCCACTTCAATTCCGCTGTTCGCCATTAGTACAGCAATCTGCTCTCTTAACTCTTGAATCCCTTGAATGGGTCCATATTGAAGGGCGGAATGAGACCGATTGCGATTGACATGCAAGACGGATTGTTTCAGCTTAGTAGCTGGTAATAACTCTACATCTGGAGTGTTCAAAGCAAAGGAGATATACTCCTTAGAACGATTGGTACCGTATACCAACTGGACCAATTCATCAATACTCTTTGGGTTTTTCTTCTTGCTCAGCTTCTGTTGCCGCCGAAAGGATATCTTCTGCTTTGGTTTGCGAACATAGTAACCCGATTTAGGGCGTGACTCCACGTAGCCGAGTCCCTGCAAGCTATTGATGGCCTGGTAGGCTGTCATTAAACTCACCCCTTGTTGTTTACTCATCATACGCAGGCTCGGCAGCTTCTCTCCGGCCTTTAACTCTCCTCGATCGATCAAACCAATAAATTGTTCCGCCAATCGCTCATGTTTAAATCGGGCCATCTGTTATAGGTTAAAACACAAAAAGTGTATCTGTTATAATCATTCAAAAGTAAAGATATTTGCCATGATCTTCAAGTTTAGGCCTCGATGACACCAGAAGCAGGACTTGATAAACACCTTAAATCATCGATCATGGCAAATCAAAAAACTAGTTTTGGGAGTACGCCGGCTCCTTTAATGTATTTGGCGAAATTCGAGAATGGTAAATGGCAAAAAGGCGCCATCCAAACTTTTTCTGATATCACACTTAGTCCCTTCGCTATGTGTTTTCACTATGGCCAAACCGTATTTGAGGGACTGAAAGCCTTTAAAAACCCGGAGCAGGAAGTCTCTGTGTTCAGACATGCAGATAATTTTGATCGGATTAATGTATCTCTTGAAAGGATGGCCATGCCTCCTATTCCTCGATCTAATTGGGATGAAGGAATTCTAGAGTTAGTGGCAGACCTTCGCAATGTGGTCCCATCCTTCGGCTATGGGACCTTGTATCTTCGGCCTTTTGTGATTGCTTCACAGGCCAAGTTGGGCGTGGAAGCCGCAGATGAGTATCTCTTTCTAGTAGTAGCTAGTCCTTCCGGAAGTTATTATTCCAATCCTTTAAAAGTTAAAGTCGAAAGACACTACACGCGCGCGGCGCCGGGTGGCGTCGGTTATGCCAAGTGTGGTGGGAATTATGGAGGATCACTGCTTCCCTTCCGCAAAGCTAAGGAAGAAGGGTTTGATCAAATACTTTGGACAGATTCTAGAGACCATGAATGGTTTGAAGAGTCTGGAACTATGAATTTTGGCTTCATCATCGATGGACAATTCATCACTCCTAAACCATCTGATACCATCCTGGATGGAATCACTCGAAAGTCGTTGATCCAAATTGCGAAAGACCTTACGATGCCGATCATAGAGCGACCTTTTTCAGTAGCAGAATTGCGTCAGGCATTTGAGGCGGGTAAACAGGTAGAGGCTTTTGGCATTGGAACAGCAGCAGGGATTGCCCCATTCAAAGAAATCTCAATTGACGGGGACTTATTTGCCTGTCATCATGAAGAAAGTGCATTGATGTACCAGTTGAAGAAGAACCTCTTAGGCGTGCAAACTGGTACGGTAGAAGATCGCCATGGCTGGAATACCATGGTAACACAGTCTAAATTATCCATAGCCTAAAATTTGTCCAGCATACGAATCCCGACTGTTTTAATAGGAAGGGCTTGGAGTACTACTCCCGGCCCTTTCTTGTTTCCCTATTCCAAAGCAGGTAGATAGACAAGCTGTCCCAAATGCAGCAATAAGATGGCTATAGAATGCCCAGTTTTCAGCACTTACAAGCATTTTTTCTGGTACAACATTCCAACTTACCCAAAGAAGTGACCACATAAATGCCCCAGCGACTGCCCCGATAATCAACTCTGTAAGAAATCCTCCAATCTTATACTTCAAAGACAAACGCCTAGCTAACCATAATGCCAACATAAACGGCATTGTAAAGGCCACACTGGAAAGAATTCCGTCTACTAGTTGTCCCCAAGTCGGAAGCTCTACCAGGTGTAAGTATACCACCGGTAAAAGAGTAAAGAGAAAATAGCCAAGGGTTCTAGGCAGTACTTTTTTCATACTAATCATTTTGGAAAAGCTGTTGCAATGGCTTGCTGTGAGTTATCTACTTATTATTCAAACGCCAATTTTTTCCTTTGATTTTCATCTGCTCTAATTTAACAAATCTTCCGCTTTTTCGCCATTAAGTATCGCCTAGACGACGTGTGGATACTTCTGTGATAATTTGGTTAGAAAAGCGGGAAACATAAGGCTTTCGATCCCCTTTTCTTTGTAGGGTAATTAAAGCAATGGTGGAAAAACAGTCACCAAAGCATCTAAAAGAACCTAAATATCAAATTACCCACATCAATTAACTATACGAGCAATGAAAAACCTAATTTTGATTATACCCATTGTACTTTGGTCTTTTGTCCGCATTAATGCACAAGCCATTGATCCTGGATTTTTCACCCAAGTAGATCAGTTATTCAAAACGCATGTTAAAGCTGGGGCCATCGACTACCCAGCTATTGAAAAAGATAGCAACTTCCCCTCCCTTATCAATAGCATCAGCAAAACAGACTGGAAAAACCTTGACTCGAAAACTCAGCAAGCCTTTTTGATCAATACCTACAACCTATTGGTGATCGATCAAGTGATCAAAAATGGAATTTCAAATTCTGTACAAGAAAAAGGGGGCTTTTTTGATGCGAAAGTACACTTGGTCGGTGGAGAAAAAATGAGCCTCAATACGCTTGAGAAAAAGCATTTGTTGGCAGTGCATGGCGATCCTCGTTTCCACTTTGTCTTGGTCTGTGGTGCGCAAGGATGCCCTCCGATCACCAACTTTGCTTATGCGGCTGAAAACCTAGAACAGCAGTTGGAACAACAGACTCGCAAAGCTATCAACGATCCCAGCTTTATCAGAGTAGATGTTGCTGCAAAAAAGGCTAGCCTTTCCCAAATCTTTTCTTGGTATGCGTCGGATTTTGGAGGCAGTAAGAAGAACGTCCTAGCGTTCATCAACCAGTACCGAGACAATCCTATCGCCGAAGATTTTGCCATTAACTATTACACTTATGATTGGACTTTGAATGCCCAAAGTCTAGCGGATGCATCTGGCAACCTAGGAAACAGCAGTAATCGCTATGTAGTATCCGCAGCCATTCCAAAAGGTACCACCGAAACCAAAATATTCAATAACCTATACACACAGCGAACTAGAAGCTCAAGTGAAGGTGACTTCAATGCCCGTTCAAATTTCTTCACTACCTCAGTAAGCTTTTTGTATGGAATCAATAATCGATTCAATCTAGGTTTTGATCTACGTTACCGTCGCGTGAGCAATACAGATGGAAATACCTCTCCGCTGAATGTATTTTCTGGAGATGCCGATAGCCGTCGACAAGGATTTACCAATTTCGGTCCTAAGATTCGCTGGGCACCTTTCCAGGCCTTGCCTAACTTTTCTGTGCAGAGTGCATTTTGGATTCCGATCGGGCAAGATTTGGAAGGAAATGGTACTCAGCCTTACATAGATTGGAACGGAGCCAGCTGGAATACACAGTTCTTCAATGATATCACATTGGGTTCCAACTGGTCTGTTTTCACTGAAATCGATGTATTACTAGAAGATATTGGAAATGCGGGTAATGGAGCACTAAACCGGCTTTCTACCCCAGCTACAGCCATTTTAAGCTACTTCCCTAATCCCAAAACCACGATCTACGCCTTAGGTAATTATTCTCCTTTTTGGGGCAATGAATTTGATTACTTCGTACAGGCTGGATTGGGTGCAAAATATCAAGTTACTTCAAAGTTTGAACTGGAAGCTCTGGTAACAGACTTCAGCAACAAATTTTTGGCTGCCAATAATGGGCAAGCCGCGACTTTTAACATAGGTGTGAGAATTTCGAGATAAACCAAGTAGTTACCATAGGTCAGGAAGGGGTGGAGAAACTGGATGTTTTACCAACCAGCACTCAAAGTCTTGAAACCGCTTTTCGCCCCTTCCTTCTTTTTTTCTGAATCCTAATTACATTGTCCAGTGATTACTCCTAAAACTACCTTGGTCCTAATTTTGGGACTGAGTTTTTGTTTACCGGCTTGGAGTCAATTGCCCGTAAACAACCTCAAGATTGATGGTTTGAAGAAAACCAAATGGTCTTACATTGGTCGGCTGATCGATAGCCATATTGGCAACAAGACCGATAGCACTCAATTGGCAAATGATCTGCAACGACTCAAAAATCTTCCAGCCATTGCAGATGGAAAGCTGCAAATTGACACGACCGGGGCTGGTTTAAATATTACGCTGCAGCTAAAGGAGGCACTTACTTTTTTTCCCATCATCAACTTTGGGGGGGTACGAGGTAATTTTTGGTACCAGTTGGGGTTCAACGACGATAATTGGAGGGGCTTAGGACAAAAGTTAACGGTATTTTATCAAAACAACGATAGGCGGGATAATTTCAACCTATACTATAAGATACCTTCTTTCCGCCGCAGTAAATGGGGTGGATCTTTTAGTTTTACCAAGTGGGCTTCTATTGAGCCGCTCTTTTTTTCGGATGCTACCGTCTACTACAATTTTGACAATATCAGTCTGGGCTTATCCACTATCTATCAACTCAAAAGAAATCGAACTTTGGAATTTGGACTAACTGCCTTCGTAGAAGATTACAACAAAAACGAAAGGCACGAAGGAGAAACTACGCCCGGTCCCGAATCACTCCGCCAACCCAAGCTATTGGGGAAGCTCGTTTTTCAGGAAAACAGACTGAGGTATCACCTCTTCTACCTAGATGGATTCGACAATACGGCAAGCTTTCAAAGCGTCCACAATCTCCAAGACAAGTCCTGGTTCCACATCTTCCTTAACGATACTCGCTACTTCAAAAGACTTCCATTTCGAGGAAATCTAGCAGCACGGCTTCGAGTGGGGCTTGCTACCAATAACAGCTCTCCCTTTGCGCCATTTGTACTAGATAGTTATGTCAATATCCGAGGGTCCGGCAACCGCATTGAACGCGGTACCGCTGCCTTGATTCTTAATTTGGAATATCGACAAACCGTCCTAGAGAGCTCACAATTTGGTATTCAATTGGTAGCCTTCTCGGATGCAGGCACCTGGCGTAACCCTGGTGGAGAATTGCGAGACTTGATCAACTCGGATAACCTGCAACATTTCATTGGTGGCGGTATACGGTTAATTTACAACAAGGCCTTTAATGCTATATTCCGGCTAGATTATGGTCATGATGTTCGGCAACCGAATCGCAGAGGAATCGTAGTAGGAATTGGGCAATATTTCTAAGTGCATTTATCGCAGGCGTTTGCGCAGAGCAGCCATGGCCTCAGAGCGAGAATGGACATCGAGTTTTTCGTAAATTCGGAGTACATGCGTCTTAACCGTATTCAAACTGATGAAGTGTTTTTCACTCAACTGTCGATTTGTTTTCCCCTCGAACATATCTTGTAGAACCTCTACTTCCTTTTGGGTAAAATCAGTCTTCAATACCCGGTTGATATGGGTCTGATGCCAAGAATCGGGCTGCCATCGCTGAGCATGATTGTACAATGCAATTTCTATGGCGGGGTATAGGTCTCGCTCATCGAAAGGTTTTACAACGTAGCCCGCGGGTCTCGTCTGCTTAGCCCTATCCAAGACAGATTTACTGGCATATGAGGTTAAGTAAACAAAAGGTAATTGATACTGAGTTCGTATGACCTCAGCGATATCGATACCATCCTTCCCTTCCCCTAGGTTGATGTCCAGTAGAACGAAATCAGGGGTGTTATTATGAAGCTGTTCCAAAGCGGTATCGCCATCATATGCAATACCTGAGATGGTATAATCCATCTGCTCTAGCATTTCCACAATATCCTGCGAAATAAAGATATCGTCTTCTACTACGAGTATTCGAATGGTATCCATTCTTGTTAAAATTTATCGGTTATCACACGGTTTGTACCGGTGGTAGCAAAAGAGACACTTGTGTACCTTCTTGTGAGAGAACGTCCAACTTGGCTTTCATCTTATTGGCAAAAGATCGAATCAATTTAAAGCCGAGAGAATTGGACTGTTCTGGCTGAAAATTAGGGGGTAATCCTTGTCCATTGTCACTTACCGTAATCTTCAGGCCTTCTTCTATCTGTGCAATTTGTACATCGATTTGACCACTATCTTTCTCTTGAAAGGCATACTTCAAGGAATTAGAAATCAATTCGTTCAGAATTAAAGCTATGGGGATCAGCGTGTCTGCATCCATCGAAATTGGTGCTATTTCCTGGACAATTTGAATCTGTTTCTGATCTACCCGATAGGAGTGAACTAGGTTATTTGCCAATTTATCAATATAATCCGGCAAGTGAACCCCAATCAAGTTTTCGTCTTGATATAGGTTTTGATGAATTAAGGCCATCGCTTTTACCCGATTCTTACCTTCCTCAATCGCGCCAAGTGCAACCGGATCCTCGATAGAGCGGGACTGTAAACTTAGTAGGGAAGAAATCACTTGTAGGTTGTTCTTTACCCGGTGATGTATTTCCTTGAGCAAAGTTTCTCGATCTTCTAAAGTCCGTTCGATCGTTTGTTTTTGGGAAGCCAATAGCTGATTACTTTGCTGCTTTTGCCGAAAGCCTCGCCAGAGTAAACCAATAATCAACACCCCAGCACCTAATCCCCCTAAAGAGGCGTTCTGTACAAGTTTTTGCCGCTGCAATTGCTCCTTCAATAGTGCTTCCTTTTGCTCGCGCTCCAAACGCAGCAATTCCTTTTCTCGATCAAATTCGTATTGCAATTCTAGTCGCGTAATCTCTCGAACCTGCTCATCATTTCGAATACTATCGTTCAGCGCTACATACCGCTCATGATAGCCTAAAGCCCTCCTGTCCTTGCGTGATTTATACAGTTGATATAAAGCAAAGAAGGTTTGCAACTGTGTTTCTCTCTCCTTGTTATCTGCGGTTAATCGTTGGGCCTCCTGTAGGAATTGCTCGGCCTTGGTGTTCTTTCCTAGTTGTAAATAATTTCGCCCCAGCTGAAGCGCGGCCTTCCCCTGCTCAAACCTATTGTCCAATGAAATGGCAATGACATGCGCCTTCTCTGCCAAGGCCAAAGCCTCATCATATTCACCTAATTGATATTTAATCGTCCCCAGCTGCAGTAAAGATTGTCCCTCACCTTCCTTATCCCCCATCCGCTTGCGCAACTCCAAAGACTGCAAAGCATATACATTGGCAGAGTCCAATTGCCCTAATCTTTGGTATACCGTACTCAGGTTATGATCATTCAAGCCGATCCCGTAAATATCTTGCACCTCTCTTTTAATTTCTTGAGATTGATTCAGGTAATCTATGGCTTCTTCGTAGGCTTGCAGTTGGGTATAGACATTACCTATATTAGAAAATACTGCTCCAACACCTGCTTTGTGCCCGATCCGCTCAAATCGCTCCAGCGCCTCCAAATATAGCTTCAGTGCTTGTGTGTAATCCGCTTTAATCTCATAGTCGATGGCTAGGTTGTTATACACGATTGCTTGATACACATCACTTTCCTTTCTAGTGAAAATCTCCAAGGCTCGAGAATGGTAGTGGATAGCAGAATCTAGATCCCCTTTGGTATCCAAGGCTGTACCGATGTTGGTTAACTGCCTTCCAATGCCCATGGAGTCATTCCGGGCAATTTCTAGCGCCAGTGTTTCTCGCCAAAGCAATTCCGCCTCATTGATATCTCCCAAGTTTGCATAGCAAGCTCCAATCCTGGACAGTACGCCAGTCCACCGAGCAGTATCACTCCGCGCTTCCGCCATACCTAGCACTTCCTCTCCGTAGGTGATCCCTTTTTGAGGGTCTTGGAACTGGAGAATATCAGTCAGGTCTATCAGCACATCCATGCGCTGCGTGTCTGGCAAACTTTCGGTCAATAAGTTTTCTAAACTGTCTACCTTTTGACTGTTTCCCTTGAAAGGGAGTACCGACAAACATAGAATTAGGATAGGCAAAGCTACCTTTATGTATAAAGGATACATAGCTTTCAACATGGTACTTTAATTAATGAACCTTGAAATTGGAGGGGTTTGATGCTGTAGGTGTAGGTTCCGAAATTTAGCAAATTAAATCGAGAGCAACTCTAAATTTCCTATATAAGCTTTACCTTACTCTTTTAGTCGGTCGAATCCTACTTTGGTACTAGACATAAAAGGGAGTTATCCCTGGCAACTTACACCCTATTAATCTGCTATCATGCTAAGAAAGAGACATATATTTCACGTAGGTCTATTCCTACTTTGCTGTGGCGCCCTTAGTGCCCAACGCAGTGCAGGTCCCGTTATCCAAGAATTTGGAGCCGTCCATAAAGTGGATAATCCGGATTTCAAATTGGATCCAACCCAAACCTACAAAGCGGTCTTCGACATTGCCAAAAGTCCAGACCAACCCGGCCAAATCAACCCTCAGCTCAACACCTTGGCTCGCTTTCTAAATATGCATGCCCAAGCAGGTGTTCCTGTAGAGAATTTAAAAGTGGCCTGCGCCATCCATAATTTAGCTAGCAAAGATGCCTTAAGCAATGAGGCCTATCAGAAACGATATGGGATGGACAATCCCAATCTGCCACTGCTGGAAGCGCTGCAAGAGGCAGGAGCGGAGATCTATATCTGCGGACAATCTATCCATTCCCGAAAAATAGATCGAGCGGACTTGGCCTCTCCTGTGAAAGTGGCCTTGTCGGCTATGACCGTATTGATCACTAAACAAAATGAAGGCTACCGATTAATCGCCTTTTAATCCTTTCGCTCCTACTGATCCTAAGTAATCACACTCACACCAATAACACCCAATTAGTATGAAAAGAAGAAACTTTATTCAACACAGCGCCAGTACGTTGATTGGTGCACAACTCTGGGGATTGTACGCCTGCAATGCCCCTGAATCCTCACCTCCTCCTTCATCAAATCCCGTTTTCTCCTTTGAGGAGATGACCATCGATCAAATGCAAACAGGATTTGACGCCGGGGAGTTTTCCGTTGAAAGTGTTGTACAAGCCTACCTAAATCGCATTGAGCAACTGGATCAAGGTGGGCCGAAAGTAAATTCAATCATTGAAGTCAATCCTGAAGCAATAGACATCGCTAAGCAATTGGATAAAGAATTAAAATCAGGAAACGCTAGAGGTCCTTTGCATGGCATTCCCATTGTCTTGAAGGATAATATTGACACCCATGATAAGATGTTAACGACCGCGGGGTCCAGGGCTTTGCTAGGTTCACGCCCCTTACAAGATAGCTGGGTAGCGGCGCAGCTACGAGAGGCTGGTGCTGTGATTCTAGGTAAAGCTAACCTAAGTGAATGGGCAAATTTCCGATCCAATGT
>JAHQWA010000311.1 GCA_019634045.1 Saprospiraceae bacterium | reverse complement strand
CAACAAGGACCAATCCCGCTGGAGTGAATTGTGGCTTTTCGACATCCAAGCGGGGAAACTATTGGTGGATAAAGTTCCAAGTTTGACTTCAGCAGCAGTTGCCTGGCAAGCCGGAGACACGGGCTTCTACTATATCCGATACGGATCTCCTGAGCAGTTGGCGAAAAACGAATTGCATACCAGTATTCACTATCATCAAATCGGAACAGCTGCCACTGAGGATCAAGCTATATTCACTATACCAGATGCTCCAACTACCCTATATGGGCTATCGATGAATGCGGATCGAAGCCAGGCCGTGATTCAAGTATACCAAGGGCGAAGTGACCGAAATACGGTGTATCTACAAGCCACGAAAGAGGAGCAGAATTCGAAAGCATTGGTTCCAACCGCCAAAGCAGCCATCAACTATATCGGCAGTGAAGGTCCGTACTACTATTTCTATAGCAACGAAAATGCAGCCAACGGTAAGGTCATTCGCATTGATAGTAGAGATCCCAAGAAGGTCAAGACCGTCATCCCAGAACAAGATAAAGTTCTTGCAGGAGGTAGTACTGCCGGCGGAAACGCTATGAATTTTATTGATGGGAAATTTGTACTGCTCTATCGTGAAGGAACGCAGCAAGAAGTTCGAATATATGAGAAATCGGGCAAAATGCGTGCGCGGATTGAATTGGAAACAGGCTGGATCGGATCGGGATTGCAGGGATCAAAAGAGGGGAAAGAAGCTTGGTTTAGTCTGAATACCTTTTTAGACCCTTCTACGGTGTATCGAATTGATCTGGAAACCGGAACAAGTACTGATTTCTTTAAAAGAAGTTTACCAATTGACAAAACGGAATACGTTACCCGAAATACTTATTACGAAAGCTTTGACGGGACCCAAGTCCCTATTTATATCGTACACAAGAAAGATCTACCCAAAGGCCAAGGCAATCCTGTTTACATGTATGCTTATGGTTTTGGTGGTTGGGTAGCGGTACCCTGGTATCAGCCTCATCTACTGACCTGGTTGGATATGGGTGGCATTTATGTACTGCCAGGTGTGCGGGGAGGAGGTGAATTTGGAGATGCTTGGAAAGAGGCAGGTATTCGTCACAATCGCCCCACAGCGATCAAGGACTACGTCGCCGCCGCTGAATTTTTGGTTAAAGAAGGATACACTAAACCCGGACGAATTGTAGCTAATGGCTGGAGTGCCAGCGGTTCCTTGGCTACCGCAGCTATCCAACGGCGACCAGCCCTATTTGGTGCGGGCATGATCGGAATCCCTTCCCTTGACCTCCTTAGATATACCGAGTTCACGCCATTCAAGGGCTGGACTGGGGGCTATGGCTCTCCAGCTGTTGAAGAGGAGTTTAACACGCTATACACCTGGTCCCCTTATCACAACATCAAGTCCAGTACCATCTATCCCCCGATGATGGTTACGGTCGGGGAAAAAGACCGGACCACCCCTCCTCAACACGGCTACAAGTTTGTCGCAGCCATGCAGGCGCACCAGCAATTATCTTCGGCCCCTACCCTTCTTAAAATCGTGTGGGGAGGCGGCCATGGTTTTGGAGTGACCAGCGAGCAAAGGCGCGAAACCTATAGCCAGGAGTTGTACTTTCTGGTAGAGGTCTTAGGCTTGGAGCTAAGCCCAAATTGGAATTGATTGATCCTTGGATAGCGTAAGAGGTAGGGTCAGGCAAGTTTCTACCTATTAAAGCTGGTGTGGGTGATCTTATCCATACAAGTTTTCTCTATTTCCCCTTACTCCTGCTGCTTAGCATTAAGAGGGCACTGGCTTTAGAGTTGTATGGCAGGCTAGCCTATTGGAATGGCAATTTTTTGTAGCTAAATAGAAATTAGCCGACTTTAGGCCCAACCTCATAAAGTAATCAGCTGTCTTACTAAGTACTAAGCAAAAGACAATCAGAATGGAAACAATCAGAACACTAGCGCTCCTTTCTATATTCACCCTAACTTTTTCTTGCCATAAGGCCAATCTTTGTGGACTGGAACAAGACGTAACCCTCGGGGATATTGAGGAGGTACTCGATTTGAGTTGCTTTGTAGGCGGTGCCAATGAGCAAATCATTCGGTCCCCTGAAGAATTAGAAGCATTATTTGCAAACCGGCCCTGTGAGGGTGCAGCGCCTAGTATAGATTTTTCGCAATACAGCTTGCTAGGACAATTTGGAGGAGCTACGGGCTGTGAGCGTTTTTATTCTCGAAAGGTCTCGATCAACGAGAATCAGCGCAAATACACTTTCTTAGTCCGGGTAAGTGAATGCGGTGGTTGTGAACCCTTCGATATGCGCTGGCACTGGGTGCTGGTCCCAATTCTACCAGAGGATTATAGCGTCACCTTTGAATTCGAAACCATTTGAATATAGCTATGCTTGATTTATAGCTGCTCCTGAATCTGGGTCATGGACCTAGTTAATTACGGGATGTAGCCGTTTAGTGATAAAATTTACTAGCAGATCAACTTCGGTTGATCTGCTTTTTGTGTTTGCCGTAGTGTAAAATTTAGATTAAATCTGTAGAATTGTTGGTGGAAGCCAAATGTGTATCGATAGTTGTTTGTAAGGCTTGGCTTTATTTCCTTTTTTAATCCCATCACCCGAAAACATCGGAATGTACAGCAATCTTAAAGAAAAACCCGACTTAAATTTTGTAGTGCGAAGGGTGCTACCACTCCTATTGATGCTCTTGCTAGGCTTTGGCACCATTAGAACTGCTGAGACGAATTTTTTGATGGAAGAGGTATGTGATAACGCCCTTGATGACGACGATGATGGACTAATCGACATTAATGACCCTGATTGTCAGTGCGAAATTGCTAGACTAGAGTCCTTAGTCCCCAATCCATCCTTTGAAGATTACAATTGTTGCCCCGATGATCATAGCCAGATGAACTGTGTACGGGGATGGCAACAAGCGTCAGGAGCCACTACCGATTACTTGAATCAATGCGGATACGTCTCCATCCCTGGGCTTAGTCCATTTCCGGATGGCGATGGAGCCGTAGCATTTATTGCTGGAAGTATCAGTGATGCCAATGGCACCGAAGTGCACAAAGAGTATGCTGGTGTTTGTTTGAACTTCCCTATGGAAAAAGATGTAGTGTATGAATTTACCTTTTACATCGGTTTTCTAGATGACACAAACTCCCCTCCGATTAATTTTACGTTTTTCGGGTCTCCTTCCTGTTCAAATCTACCATTTACGAGCGGCTTCGATTGCCCTACCAATTATCCTGATTGGTATCTACTCAACTCACAGGTATTCTCTGTGAACGAAACCCCCAGTTGGAAGGAAGTAAGTATGACCATACAACCTAGCGTTGACATTAATGCGATTGTGATTGGTGACGATTGCCACCCTAAGGGTGCCCTTAATGTCTATCTCCTGGATAATTTGATCCTGAAGAATGAAGGTAGCCTGGACTTTGAATTGATGGACGCCGGCTCTCCCTGTAATCCCAACTTTATCTTCGCAGTAAATGAGAACCCTGATTTTTTGTATCAATGGTATAAAGAAGGAATTGCATTGCCGGGAGAGACCTTCCCACAACTATCAGAAATGTACGGTGAAGGTGCCTACCAAGTTCGAATTATTAATGAAAACACCGGCAAGTGCCGAATATCTGAGGATTATGTTTTTTCCATTCCTGTGCTAGAGCGGCGAATCTTTGAAACGATATGTGCAGGAGAGGGTTATTTGTTCGGTGGAGATTTCCTTGAGGAAGCGGGGCTGTACGAAGCCTTGTTTTCCTCGGTAGAGGGATGCGATAGCTTGGTGAAGCTCGACTTAAAGGTGCAAGAGAATCTGGTAGATACGATCTATGCTCAGATCATACCAGGTTCTTCCTATGAAATTGGTGGGCAACGCTTTTCGACAGAAGGAGAACATCAAGTTAATATAGTCAACCCGATGCAATGCGACAGCACGATCGTCCTGTATGTAGAGTTTGCTAATGTGTACATACCAAATGTTTTCTCTCCCAACGGAGACAATATCAATGATTACTTTGAAGTCTACGCAGCGACCAGTAATTACCAAAGTATCGAGATGCAAGTTTTTGATCGATGGGGTAATTTAATGTTTGAAGGCGAAAAATGGGATGGTACGCACAAAAATCAAGCAGCCGGTGCTGGAGTTTATGTCTATTTATTAAGGCTGGTAAGTACGGATGGACATGTCACTATACTCAGTAATTCATTAACTTTAATTCGATAGCAGGCCCTCCGTATTTTGGTGTCCCAAAATGAAAGGCCTGCCTATTATCTTTATGTTTGAGTCATTGCTCCAAATGTATCACATCATGCATCGTCTACTCCTTCTGCTCTTGTTGTCTTCTACTTGCTTGCTATCAGCACAATCCGCCAAAGATCTCATCACTTTTGGCGTGATTGCGGATTGTCAATATTGTGATTGTCCCTCCACTACCCAACGTTTTTATCGAAATTCTCCTGCTAAACTGCAAGCTTGCGTGGACGAATTCAATAAACATGATTTAGCCTTTGCGGTACACTTAGGAGATTATATTGACAAAGATTTTGCCAGTTTCGATACCTTGCAACCCATCATTGATCAGCTAAAGACGCCCTTAAAGCAAGTCCTCGGGAATCACGATTTCTCAGTTTCGGAAACACTCAAGCGGAAGGTCCCTAAGCGAATGGGGCTGTCGAGAAGATATTATAGCTTCAAGATAGATGATTGGCGGTTTATCGCATTAGATGGCAATGACCTAAGCACCTTTGCCAGCTTCGGGAAGCAAAAACAAGCAGAGGCGGCCGAACTTTTGGATCAAATCAAAGCCAAAGAACAAGTGAACGCACAAACCTGGAACGGAGGTATCAGTTCGAAACAAATCAAATGGCTAGAAAAACAGCTTCGTAAAGCCGATCGCGGCGAAGAAAAAGTCATTCTGTTTTGTCACTTCCCATTGCACCCCGTTGACCCACATAATCTTTGGAACGATAAGCAGGTCCAGGAAATCCTATCCACTCACCCATCCGTAAAAGCCTACTTTAATGGCCACAACCATGCCGGTGCATATGGCGAAAAAGATGGCATCCACTACCTCACCTTTAAGGGAATGGTGGACACTCCCAATAATACATCTTACTCCATCGTCAAAATTCAAAAGGACCGAATCCTAATTGAAGGTTTTGGCCGACAGGAAGATCAAGAATTAATACTTTCAAAGGAGTAGGAGCCTGGTAAAATCCGACTCAAAATCTCAAAGGACAGATCGTCAGCTTCGAGAATTCGACTACATTACGACAGAACCACCTATCTAAACTCCTATTTAACAATTACTTATCATTGCAAATAAAAAGCAGTAATTTTGCTGCTGCGAATTCAGTTACTTTCTGAAAATGTTCGCGTCAAAAGAACCGTTGACTAATTATAAAAAAAATGTTCACTAGAAAAATGGAACATCCAATGTTACGTAAACTTAGTTTAGGATTACTGTTGTGCTTTATATCTATTCTCTCTCACGCACAAACCTTAGAAGAACTAAAAGCTCAAAAAGCAGACTTAGCCGCTGGGCAGGCTGTTGAACAGGCTAAAGTTGACTCTTTCGCAGCTGAAATTGCCAAACTAGACGGACAAATAGAGATTCTTTCTGGCTGGCAAACGGGATTCGATGGGGTAATTGGCTTGAACTTCGGTAGCTCCAACAACTGGCAAAGTAATGCCAATCCAAATTCATCATTTTCCAACCTCTCTATTGGCTTAAATGCATATGCCAATATCATTAAAGAGAAAAGTTTTTGGAGAAACAATTTTATATCTAACACTGGCTGGCAAAGCTTGGATGTCGATACGGATGATGATACAGAGGAACAAAGCTTCCTTGAGAATCGTACCACGGACGTATTGACCGTAGGCTCTTTGTATGGTCTTCGTTTAAATCAGGACTTTGCGATCTCGGCCTTGGCCGACTTCAATTCGTCGGTTTTCAACTTCTTGGAGCCAGGGTCTTTGGATTTCGGTGCGGGTGCTACTTATACCCCACACCAACTTCCTAATTTTGTGGCGGTGATCCATCCTTTAACCTATCACATTGCTTTCCCTTCAGCGGATAGTCCAATCGAGACGACGGGTGGTTTAGGTTCAAAAATCAAGATCACTTACAACAAGAGTTTTAAAGGTGGAGTAAACTGGTCTACTAATTTCGGAACTTTCATTCCTTATAGCCAACCAGCACCTGACTCGGATGAAGCTCCTTTGTTTGAATATACTTGGATTAACACCGTATCCTTCAACGTTTGGAAGGGCATTGGTGTTGGACTTAACTTCGGTATCCGTCAAGCTGAATTCGAATTTGACGGGACTCAATCCTTTAGCACCTTAGGTATCTCTTACGGATTCTAAGATCAATCATCATGGATTGTAAAGCGGTTGTTTTCATGCGAAAACAACCGCTTTTTTTATGCGTACCTCCTCTAAATTGCAGTCGCGAATAGGCAATTTATCCCCCGCTGAATCAATGAAATCCGTAGCATTGGAAATGCGGCGGAAATTGAATACTTTTGATCACTTCTATCAGTAATGACATGATAACATGTCCCTCGATAGGAAATAACAAAACGAAATTCAAAACCAGACTTTGCAAACATGATCAAGTCTACACCAATTGTGGGGTTGGCTATGGCCTTCTCCTTTTGCCTGTTTTTTGCCTGCCAGGCACCTCCTCAAGTTGAAGAAGATTCAATCAGTTCTAAGGTAGATCTCGTATATCCATTTCTTGATGCGGCTAATTCCCGCTGGTTTTTCTTCTCTTCTGCCTGTCGACCATTTGGCATGGTTAACCTCAGCCCCGATACCGAAATTGACGGAGCATGGGGCAGCGGCTATCGGTATAATACGGATACCATTAGAGGACTGAGCCATGTTCATGCTTGGCAGATGGCAGGCTTGTCGGTACTTCCCGTACACTTCATCGAAGGAGAGGAACAAGCAATCCTAGAGGATTTTTACTCCCCCTTTTCGCACGACCAAGAGGAAGCTAGTCCAGGGTGGCACAAACTCCAACTAGACCGGTACGACATAGCTGTAGAGTTGACCAGTACCACACGTGTTGGTTTTCACAAGTACCAGTACGCTGTTGCTGACCAGCGAGGCATCGTTTTTAACTTAGGTGGAAAAATGGGGCCAAGCACCTTAACTGACGGTAAGTTAGAAAAGGCCGGTAATCGCCTACTTGTGGGATCTGTAACCAATATGCCAACCCGAAGGCGGCCTAGAGACCTTACCGTTTACTTTGCCATTGAACTTGATCATGATGTCGAAGAAATCATGGAAGGGGAAGATGGGAAGTTTTTAGTCAAATTGGACGAGGAGTCGAATGCCCTCCTGATGAAGGCGGCCATATCCTATACGTCGATTGAGAATGCTCAACTTAACCTCGAACGAGAGTTGCCAGAATGGAATTTTGACGAGATCAAGACAGAATCTCAGCAGGAGTGGAATAGGCTTCTGAGTCGGATTGACATAGAAGGCGGAACCGAGGAGGATCAAAGAAGATTTTATACTGACCTCTGGCATGCCCTGCAAGGAAGACGCATTATTAGCGACGTTAATGGAGCCTATCCAGATAACACGACGGATACTTTCCAGATTGGGCAGCTACCACTGCAGGCAGATGGTAAACCACAATTCAACCATTACAACTCAGACTCATTTTGGGGCGCCCAATGGACCTTAAACACCCTTTGGGGGCTGGCGTATCCAGAAATCTATGAGGAATTTGTCAATAGTCTCTTGATATACTATAAAGACGGAGGCTTCATACCCAGAGGCCCATCTGGCGGAAATTATACGCATGTGATGACGGGAGCATCTTCTACTCCATTTATCGTCAGTGCCTATCAAAAAGGGATAAAAGGATTTGATGTAGAACTGGCTTATGAAGGGATGAAGAAGAACCATATGCCAGGCGGCACCATGGGGCGAGCAGGATATGAACATAAGACGACGCTAGGTGGCGGATTACAGTATTATATAGACCAGGGTTATGTCCCCTACCCCATTCCTGAAGGTTCCTTTGGTTATCACCAAGATGGTCCAAGTCTGACCATGGAATATGCCTATCAAGATTGGACCTTGGCGCAAATGGCCAGTAGTTTGGGTAAGGCAGAAGATGCCCAGTACTTTTTGAAGCGAGCGAAAAACTATGCAAACACCTATGACTCCGGCACGAGCTGGATGCGCCCGAAGGCGGTCAATGGCGATTGGCAAGACCCCTTTGATCCTTATACCATCAATACAGGCTTCAATGAATCAAATTCCGCTCAATCTACCTGGTTTGTTCCTCATGATTTAGTGGGTCTGGCCGATTTGATGGGAGGTAAGGAAAAGGCTATTGAAAAGCTACAAACTCAATTTGAAAAGGCCAAAGAACTCAATTACACGGCTGGAGACCGCCATGAAAGAGAAAGCCATCCCGAATATTCCCGTATTCCTATTAATTATGGTAATCAACCCTCCATCCAAACCGCTTTTGTTTTCCATCATTTGGGGCGCCCTGATCTTTCACAATATTGGTCCAGGCAGGTTGCACAAAAAGTCTATGGCGGCTTACATCCAGAAACGGGTTACAAAGGCGATGAAGACCAAGGATTGATGGGAGCTATGGCCGTATTGCTTAAGATCGGTTTATTCCAGATGACAGGTGGGACGGAAGAGGACCCCAGCTATCAATTGGGGAGTCCAATTTTTGACAAGATTAAAATTCAGTTACATCCAGATTATAGCAAAGGTGGGAGCCTCTCCATTGAGACCGTCGGAAACGATGCCGGCTCTCCGTATATACAGGCAGCCACTTGGAATGGCAGCCCAATATCAGATTATAATATCAAACACAGTCAGCTCATCCAAGGAGGTGAGTTGAAGTTAGAAATGGGAGCAGAAGTCCCTAAATAAGGTCTACCGAGAGCGGGATATCCTAAAGATACGCTTCATCTAGCCAGCAGGCGATGGCGTCATCGAAAAGGATATCCCTCCCATTCCAAAAAAATACTAAGCTAAGGAATAACAAAAGAGTAAGTCACACAATTGTTGACATTCAGAATGTAGAACCCTTTTGCCAAATGTCCTACTTGCAGCTCTTTTTCATTTTCAAATCGCTGTAAGATCCGTCCGGAGGTATCCAGGATCACTCCTCGAAACCGCCTTATCTCGGTCTTAATCCTGACCGTTCCTTGCCTCCACTGATAAGAAAAGGCAAATGCCTTAGCTGATTGGCCAAAGGCCGGTTCAATAGCGGTCAAGGTAGAACCTGCTAACCATTTGAAGAGATTGACGGCGTATTGACGGTTATCATGTTCCGTGATGTCGGTTCCAGCACCGTTAAGGTTGAAAAAAGTGTTTCGATCGAAGTGTCCCGCAATTCTTCCCGCGCCAACCGTCGCCACTACCAATACCGCATCGTCTGCGGTAGCTGGGGTCGTAGCGCCACTGCCTGTTCTATCATTGCGCTGTACGAATTGATCTGAAGGAACGGGCACAATAATCGTCGTCGTGACCTCCGGTACGTTGTAATCAGCTACCGTAATGGGGGAAACACCTTCTCCCATAAAAGCTGAAACATCCTCCAGAATGGGATGCCCAGGTAAAGAAAAATCAGGAGTGCGGACCGTATAGGTTCCTTGATCTTGATTCATGACCCACCCGAATCGATCCAAGAAGGATTGATCAGAAGTCGGAGCTCGATCCCAGTCTAGACCGAAGTTAGCATCGCTAATGAAAAGAGCAGCGCCTCCACCCTTTATATAGGATTCAAAAGCGTCCACTTGATCAGCTGGATAAGGCACATTATTAGATCCCATGACAATGACGTCATAATCGGATAGATTCAAGGACAACAGGTCAATGGGGCCAGAATTTCCGACTGGCCCTTCTTCCATTTGCGTTAATTCGAAACCTTCATCCCGTAAGGCATCGGCCAAGGTACCCCAGCCGTGGTTGCCATTCCAAGTATCGTAGTCATCGATGTTGCAGAGGTGATGATCGGCACCTCCTTCCAGGAATCCGCCCGTCCCATCCCCTCCTCGAATAAAGAGGATTTTCTGGGCGTCTTGGGCAAAATTAGCTGTACAGCATAATAGGAAAGTGAGTGTGTAGAGAACGGATTTCATAGGGTAATAGCGTTGTTCAGATAGAAAATAGGTTTTTAAGCGCAATTCCAACCACAGCCACCAAGAAGGTATCAAGCGGTGAAATTGTCCTATAAAGATAACGCTATATCAAACACCATCATATATAAAATACTGCACCTGTGTGTTAAATTTTGAAAAAGGCCAGATATCTCCTGGCCATGGGGCACTTATCTCCCTTTTGGGCTGTTGTACACGCAGCTTACAAGTATATTCTTACGCCAAGAAGTGTTTTTCAAGCTGTGTACATATCGAAAGTAGCCAGCTACGATCTGTGAGTAGGCTGGTTTCCTCGATTTTCTTTCTGATCATGAGCAGTTTTTTGGGATTCCGTCGGATCAATTGAAACAACAAATCGCAAAAGTTTTGGTAAGTATGCTTGATATTGGCGGAGATCTTCCGGTTTCGTTTGAGAAATAGACTGAAGGCTGCCAGTAAAGATAGCAGGGCATTTTCCTCTTCCGTTTCGTAGTATATTTTGGCCAACATAACCCGGGCCCCGAGCGCATAATTTAGATCATCTAAGGCTACCTGGTTCAGGTGGGATAAGGCTTGATCAAAGTCTTTACGGTAATAGTAGAGTTCTGCGTAATTATAGTGCAGGGCATTTTCCTGAAATTCCGCTGGTAAACTCGGCGCATACTGAGGAATGAATTTCGCGATCCATTCGAATTTCTCTAATCTTAAGGCCAATTTGACCACGTTGGTAAAGGTCCAAGGGGAAAGATGCCCATCCTCTAGGAAAAGTTCCGACTCAATCCCTTTCAAATACAGTTGCAAGGCTTCTTCTAGATATTCACTTCCTCCCTTTCTAATCTTTCGGGCACAGTAGTTGATTGCGAATCGATAAATATCCGCTAGATCTGTATTTGTAACACGCTCATCTACCGTTGCAAGGGTTTGCTTTAATTCTTCAAAATGCATGAGTTCATCCTCGTGCAAGGCGCACATCAGAATAGTATAGTAGATGCGAATAATTAGCTCGTCAAAGAAAGCTTGTTCAACCAGATGGTCTAGCCATGCTTGAGAAATTCCAAGATCGTAGTTGGCCGTAAGGATAGCCTGCCGATCCAACATCATGCAAGCTTGCCGCAATTTTTGCAAGTAATAGTACCTATCCAAATCATCCGAGACCCATTGCAGGTTTTCATCAAATTTCCGCAAGCGTTGTTGCTGGAAATGTGCATCCTTAATCATTACAAATTCCAAATGTTGCTGAAAGTACGACACATCACGTTGTTGCTGCCCCGCAAAATATTGGTCGATTTTTTGTACTGTGCGCCGATATAGCTTAGGAAGTTTTCTTTGATTACAAATCTGTGCGAGATGCAAGTGTTGCTGCAGTTGCTGGCTACGATAGTTTTCTTGCAATAAAAACTGCTCCGCTAAACGACTTAAATCCGAAAATAGATAGCGCATTCGCTTATCCTCATAAGGTTGATCCGGAAACAACTGTTCATGGAGTTCCTGCTTAATTTGCATGCTTGAACACTCACGAGTTAGCACAGAACTCATCAAAGACAGCAAGTGAATCAGTCTTTCGTCCTGGTTAAAATAAGGTGAGCTGACAAATTGTTGAAAGGCACGAATTTCTCGAGTGTCAAAGGAAGAGAGCAAGGAAATCAGCTTGATGTTTTTCATATTCAAGAATGGCTTTACTATTCTACTAACGATCAATTGCCAGTCTTAGCATCTTTCTTTCGACAAAAATACCATATCATATATCTTTTTTAATAATTAATTTAATGTATAGTATTATTATATAGACACTTATAATGTTATAATCCACCCCAATCCGTTTATTTTTTCTCATTATCTACCGACAAATCTAAAAAAATGTAATTGCGATAGAAATACAACAAGCCTACTTTTGCATCGTTAATAGCACGAAATACTGCTTACACAATGGGGATCAAACACATGCGAAACTTTCTACTTCTACTCATATTCAGTGCATTTTCTACGGGGCAACTCTCTGGACAAGTCTGGCCTGGAGATGTCAATAACAATGGCGTAGTAAATGGCGTCGATCTTCTGTACTTAGGAACCGTTTTTGGGAGTAGCGGACCGCTGCGTGCCGAAGAGGATACCAACTGGGAAGCGCAACCGATCATTGAAGCATGGGGTAGTTTTTTCCCAAATGGCGTCAATCATGCCTTTGCCGACTGTAATGGCGACGGTACCGTAGATGAAGACGATATTGACGAGGCCATCAAGAACAACCTGGGACAGACACATGATGGATCAGGCTTAGGGGACTTCAATAACGGTATACCCGGCTTTGATATCCCCGTAGAATTCTCTCCTAGTCTGAGCTTTGATGAGGGAGATCTGATGCTCAAAATAGGTCTACTATTGGGCAACGAGACACTTGAAGTAGAAGATTTCTATGGACTGGCCTTACAGTTGAGCTACACTTCCAGCTTCATAGATGAACCCAGCTTCGACTTCGCGCTAACGGAAGATAGTTGGGTGGATGGCCCCGAAGAGGAGCATTCAGTCGTCTTGTTCGAAGATGATGAGGATAAGGGGAAAATGGAGCTAGCCATTACCTTAACCGATCCTACGCAAAGTCGGACGGGGAGGGGGCGCATCGGAGCGTTTTCCATTGTCATGGAAGACATCATTGTAGGCCTAATTCAAGACACATTTAGCATCCAGATTGATAGTATAGTCCTAATAAATTCCGAAATCTCTAAAACCGCCATTGTACCTGATACCATTAGCCTTATCCTGTCCGAAGATCTCTTGATTCTTTCCAATGAAGCGTCGAGTACAATCCAAACGCCTATTGTTCAAACTTACCCCAATCCAAATCCAGGACAATTCCTGATAAGTGCTGATGAATCAATTGAAAACATTCGCGTATTCAATGTATTGGGACAAGAAGTTCCGATCAACGCCCATCAAACGAGTTCCCGAGAGCTGATGGTAGAAATACCACAGGTCTCTCCGGGGACCTACATTATCACTGGACAGATCGCTGGGACACGTTTTACCGAAAAGGTGATCATTAATCGTTAAGGTCCCTTTAGGTCGAGAGCCTGTTCCTTAGGTTGTCCAGACTACGCTCAAGCTATTGCATTTCCCTCAGTTAAGCTTGCTGTCTTGCCGCAGCCAAGCCTACAGGGCTGTTATTCAAGCCCTTGTCACACAAACCAAATACAGAACAATTTAAATTAAATGTGCATGAAAAAGTTATTGTTTTTCGTATTCGCTATCCTATGCCTGATTGGTACGGGTTGTGAACTCATTGACGTCACCTTTGACAACAACAACAACAACGGAGGTGGTGATCATGGGATCAACTTTGACATTAGTCCTTGCGAGGAAGGCGAGGACATTGCCATTGATAGCTTACCACAAGTCATTTTGGACTATCTGAACACAACCTATCCTTCTATAGAAATAGAGGGCGCAGCGGTTTTCTATGATGAGGATCAGCAAATTTTTGGCATCAGCTTAGCAAATGGTTTCGAAATACTCTTTGATGAAGCTGGAGTAGTCATAAGCAGTGGAGATGAAAACATGGAAGTTGGATTGGCCATCGATAGCCTCCTTCAAGGTATCCTCGACTATATCAATACTAATTTTCCGGAAATCAACATCGATTCCGCGAGTATAGAGATCGAATTCGGCGAAGAATTCTTCGAAATTGACCTGGAAAATGGGCTTGATCTATTCTTTGATGAACTGGGAGATTTCGTCTGTCAAGGTCTAGATGATGACGATGATGATGGAGGGGACGACGATGGAGGAGATGACGACGATGGAGATGACGACGATGGAGATGACGACGATGGAGATGACGACGATGGAGATGACGACGATGGAGATGACGACGATGGAGATGATGACGATGGAGATGATGATGATGGAGATGAT
>JAHQWA010000310.1 GCA_019634045.1 Saprospiraceae bacterium | reverse complement strand
GGGAATGAGGAGTCTGCATACAGAGGGTCTCAGCGGCCATAATCTGGACACTTGGCGAATCATCTGTCAAAAGTGATTCGAGAAGTGCTACCTCTTCCGGGCTAATTGAGGCACTGTTCCGCAACGCCATCACTCCCCAATAACGAACGCCACTATCCTCGTCTTGCAAAGCCGTCTGTATGGCAATCTGATTCTGTTCCCCGACTAGCTCGGCAGCAGAAAGCAACTCTTCGACTGGGTAGATGGATGACCTGGCATAGTCGTAGGGGGAATTAGCCTGCGACCTAATCATGTACTCTGCTTCGGGTAGCAAACCCAAATCTTTTGTGCTGCGCATCCAAGCATGTAATTCTGCCCTCAATTCTGCTTTAATCTCCTGAATATCTTCGTGTTTGGCTATATTATTTAATTCATCCGGATCGGTTTTCAAATGATACAATTCTTCCATCGGCTTGGCTACCCATAACTTATCTTGTTCGGCATTATTCAAGCCTGCTACCTTTGCATTACGCAAAGCCCTAAATGCAGGCTTCTGATCTCCATAGATAAAACCAGATTGTATCGGGGGTAAATGTGGCATATAGTGTCGAATATAGATGTAGCGTTCCCCAATCACTGCTCTTGACATTTCATACATATCATCCGCCCGGTCTCTTGCCCCAAACACAAACCGCCTTGCTGGGCCAATTTCTGTTCCCAAGAAGGCCTGACCTTCCATTTCCCTGGGTGGGCTAAGCCCTGCTAAGGACAACACGCTTGGTGCAAAATCCACAAAACTAACCAGTTGATCCGTTTGGCTACCGGCCTGCCCAAGCTGAAAATCTTGGTAGGCTTCCGGGACCTGAATAAGCAGCGGAACACGCAGGCCCGTTTGGTATAACCAACGTTTGTACCTAGGCATTCCAAAACCATGATCACCGAAAAAAAAGATAACTGTATTTTCTAGTAGTCCATCAGCTGCCAGGGAATCCATGACCTGTCCCACATTGTCATCTAGGGCACGTAGTACATCATAATAATGCGCCCAGACGGTCCTCGTTTCTTCTGTATCTGGGTAGTATGGCGGTACAGTAAGCTGATTCGGATCTGTTAATTGCTCATCAGATAAAGTCGCCGCTATTTCCTGATAGCGCTTTTCATTATTGACACTTCCTTCGTGAGATGGACCGACATTAATGAAGCTAAAGAAGGGTTGATCCGACGATCGGTGCCGCCAAGGGGCTAAGCTACCCGACCAATGTTCCCAGCGCCCCGCTGGATCAAAGTTGTAATCTGTTTTATTGCGATTGGAGGTAAAATAACCGGCTTCCGCTAGGTGTTCTGGCAAAGTCTGAAGTTGGGCTGAAAAGGGAATTTCCGAGCGTAAATGTTGGGTGCCCATTGAGGTAGCGTACAAGCCCGTGATTAGACATGAACGGGCCGGAGCACAAATGGGTGCGGTGGCGTAGGCTCGCTCATAAAGCACCCCTTTTCTAGCAATTTCGTCAATATTGGGTGTGATAGCCAGCGGGTCTCCATAGCAGCCCAAAGCCGGACTAATATCTTCAGCTACTAACCAAATAATATTGGGAGGAGGCAAATCGGAGCTTTCAGATGGAGATGCACAAGAACAACATAATCCTATAGAGCATAGGAAAAGCCAATAGATGGACCGCATGTATTTGTGTTGGTTTTTCATTCCGAACTTGTCTCAGGCTTTCTTGGTCGGCTACAAAAGCACTTACTATACTACGCTTCTACTAAATTTCATCTGCTTAGCATTGTTACCTTACCTGGCCTTTAGACAGGTGTAGTGATCATTCAGCTCCAATTAACAGCAAAATTCTGTTTTTCTCCAGCCATAGAAACCTGTGACAAATTCTCCTACAAAATACAAATTCTCCCCAACTTTAGCTGACTTATTTTGATAGGTGCACAAACGATATAAGCCCAATTCCTCTACAAAGTATTTATCTTAGACCCTGCTATTTCAAAATACTAGAGCGTCTAAAACTTCAATGTATGACTATCCTAAGATCTACCCTCAGCTTAATGCTACTTTTGACAGGCTTATCAGTCCTAGCGCAAGAAATTCCAGTAATCGACTGGGAGGAATTGGACAAAACATCTCCTTGGAAGGCCACTGAACAATGGGAGCCGGTTCCGCAGAAGGTTACTCCTGGCTTCTTCACAACCCCACCCTCTGATGCCATTATTCTTTTTGATGGTCGGGATCTTTCGCAATGGCATAACCCCAAATACCCCTACGGTGTTCGTATGGATCATGTAAAAGGCATCCTGGCCGCCAAGGCCAAGGATACAGAGGTGTTCCCACCAACATGGACGGTAAAGGATGGCACCATCATTGTAAAACCAGGTACAGGACATTTAGAAACCAATCAGGCCTTTGGTGATGTCCAACTCCATATAGAATGGTTGGCTCCCGTGGACGAAGGAAAAAAAGATCAAGGGTATAGCAATAGTGGCGTCTTCTTTATGGGCTTATACGAAGTTCAAATATTGAATTCTTACGAAAACAAAACATATCCCAATGGACAAGCAGGCTCCTTGTACAAGCAGCATATCCCACTTGTGAATGCCTCCCGCCCTCCTGGTGAATGGCAGTCTTACGATATCGTATTCGATGCCCCAGAATTTCACGATGATGGACAGCTAAAAGCTCCAGCTTACATTACCGTATTCCACAATGGTGTACTCATCCAAAACCATGTAGAACTAAAAGGCCCCTGCATATACATCGGGGAACCTAGCTATACTCAGCATCCCGCAAAGTTACCACTACTACTCCAGGACCACGGTAACCTGGTTCGCTATCGCAATATATGGTTACGAGAACTATAGGGAATTAGGCTTTTGGGGAGGAAACTGAATATCAGGAAGGATCACGTGGCATGCTATCAAGCTCACGCAGGTATTTAACGATTTCGTCAAACTCGGAGCGTTGTAGATAGGTGATGGGAGGCATTTTACTGCTGTAGCGAAATGATTTGGGATCATTGATGAAAGCCCAGATATCATCCTCCTTCCAGTAGGTGAGGATATTTCTAGGATAATTGAATTCAGGTCCCATCACGCCCCCTATCTTACTAAGGGAATGACATTTCAGGCAATGCGTCTCATAGAGTTTGAAACCTGCTAAATTCTCTTTGGGCATGATGCTAGCGTAGGCAGCTTCGTATGGGGTAATCGTGAGCTTGGAAAGGCCATACGGCCAAATCAAGGAGTGATCATCATAAGGTACTTCTTCCCAAACCAAGTACAGCGGAGGCATCTTGCTCGCCATTTTACCCGTCCAAGCTTCTGATTCACTCGTCAAGTCAGTGAAGGCCAAGTAGCTCTCCTGAGAAAGGGCCTTGTCCATCGTCATGGAGGCATTATAGCCATCAACACATTTATAGGTAATCAATATCTTGGCAGGATCAGCAGATCGAATCCAGTCGTAGTCTCCTTGAGCCAGTAAGGTGTCAAGAACCTGACTAAAACGGTAAGCCTTGTAATTTTGTTCGTGTTTGAGGGTGTGATCGTATTTCACCATTATCTCTTCTGCCACAAATCCATGTTCATTCCCTAGCAAAAACTCAAGATCAAAATGTGCTATTTCCTGTTGAGCCAGGGTTTCTTTTGCCACCTCCTTCATTTGTTCTCCCATTTTACTTTCTTCCGTACAGGCACCAAAAACCAAAGCCAGGAATAGGAAGAAGTAAATGAAGTAACACAAAGGAAGACAGTTGAAAATCCTCAGATAGTACAGTCGCTGAAACTCTTGCAATCGCATGCTTAACTCCTAATTTTGGCTCGAAAGTAACTAATAATATAAGGATTTCCTATCTCGCTTTAGAATTTAACCACTCTAATTTACATTCCCTATTTAGACGCTTTTCTGTCTGGTAATAAACTGCTTAATCCTCCCGGCAAATGGTACAACATTTGCACTTCTTGCGGTGACAGCGATCGGTTAAATAGCGCCACCTCGTCCAGTAGTCCGATGAAGTTCAAACCCAAAAAAACCTTCGCTTTTTCAAGATCCCAGCTAAAGGGTTCCGTAATCTGGCGCTCGCCTTGCTGTTTGCCATTGATGTAGAAGGCAGCCTTTCCCTGATCTGTATTGAGACCTTCAAAGGAGATGACGACATGTGTCCATATACCCTTACCAAAAGGAAGGTCAGTAGCAGGAAGCAAACGTTCCGTAAAGGCTGGATTCTTGTCCGGTGCAATATTTTTTGGATTCCAAACTGCCAGGTCCCCATATACGCCCATTCGAAAGGACCGAGGGTTCTTATCTGAGAAATCGACCCACAAGGCAGCATCATTGTAGCCCACATCCGTTATTTGAATGGGATCGGTGTAGCCAGGTGCCAATTCTTCGTCAGGGTCCAAACTTAACCATAGCGAAATAGTGCCGTTCCAGTTTTCTGCCTGGTAATCTACATTTTGCGCAGCCCGATAGTAAGCGACGGGCTTTGCTTTAGCAGGAAAAGCTAAGGCATGGCCGTGCACGCCCTTTTGTTCACTGATTTCTGCTGCTGGAAAATGTAAGCCCTCTTCCTGCGTCCCTAATTCATTGTAGGCGGCAGCAGTAAATAGGCTCGAATTTCCTTTGGCAAAGTCTGCATCAAGTCCATGATCAAAAGTAGCCGCCAAGGTAAGGTCTTCACTAAGGGACTTTCGAATTACTGCCCGTTGCGCCTTGACGTAGGTGGCAATCTCCCCTACTGGCGCCATCCAAATTCCGTACTGGGGATCACTTACATAGGCCATCAACTCTCGCAACATTCCCACCTTAGTGGTCTGAAACCCCTCCTCTCCTATTTCGTGGCCAGCCAACACCACCCAATCGCCATTGATTGCCGCCCGTTTCAAGATCGGTTTGATGTCTTCCTTGAAATTTTTTCCATCCATAGAGATCCCCTGCAATTGGGATAGTTCGGCAAAAATTGGGCTGTTGGCCGCTTCGTTGAGCCAGTCCCTCCCTGTCTCAAAAAGCTCGGCAATCAAGGGTACAAAACTTCGTGTATCCTGACCACGGCCGACATAGCTTTGCCCGCAAGGATAGGCGAAGGACTTCGGCTTCACGCCCGTCAAGGCCTCAATCTGCTGATTCGCCGCGATCAATTCCTGGCGCATAGCGGGCAGGTTATAGTTCTCCAAAGCCTTATCTCGGGCCCAGGGAAAATTACCAGAACAGGGATGAACCAAGGTATGATTACCCAATTCATGTCCATCTTCAACCAAAGCTTTCCATCCCTCCAATTGATCGCGCACCGCAGCAGGTATGACATAAAACGTCACCTGAGCATCTAACTCTTGGAACAAAGGCAAGCCGACCTTAGGATGAGATTCACGAGCATCATCGAAGGTAAGGCTAAGAGCCATCATTTTGCCTTCAGGCCATCGGATATTTTGCGCTATTGAACTGGGGAGCTTCAGCCCGAGAAAGAACACTATCAGTCCTATCCAAGTCGGTAAGTAGTACTGGTTTTTCATGTCTTGTTTATGTATCTTGTTGCTTCTGAAGATAGCAAGAATATGCTTTTATTTATCAATGACTTTAAACTTATTGATTAGGACGTAGTCTATAAATCTGATTGTAAAATGGAAATCACAGAAGTCTATTACCCAAAGGTACGGTCAGAGTGGCGAGCATGGTTGGAACAAAACCATACAGAGAAGAAGGAAATCTGGCTGCGCAGATTTAAAAAGGCCACGGGCAAAGCTTGTATCACCTACGACGAGTTGGTGGAAGAATGCCTTTGTTTTGGCTGGATTGATGGAGTAGTCAAAAAGCTGGATGAGGAAAGTAATGTACAACGCATTACACCGAGACGGAAGAAGAAAACTTTTCTTTCCGAACTCAATCGCCAGAGAGTTTGGAAATTGCAAGCTTTAGGTTTGATGACAGAAGCGGGTATTATTCCAATAAAGGACCAGATTGGATCACCGAAGGATGCGTTTGCAGTGCCAGAATGGATTCAAAAGCAATTACAGGAAGCTGACTTATCGGAAAAGTTTGAGGCTTTTCCACTGATGTATAAAAGGCTCAAGATTGGTTGGATTTTGGAAGCCAGTAAGTATCGTCCAGAAGAGTCCCAAAGGAGGCTCAACTACCTGATCAAAATGACCGGCAAAGACAAGATGTACGGAACTATTCCGGAGATCCCTGGGTACTATTAATGTCGTCTATCCTATGAACATAGATAAAATCCAGGCTTTCATCGAAAAAACTCACCCTTAGTGTATCGTTTTAGGGCATTTATGCATTAATAATTATAGATACATATTTCACTGATCGTCTTTTTAGAACGAACAGTAGACAGAACTAGTCAATCAACTAATTAGTCCATTTTGCAATACAATTAAAACCAAGAGTATGCCCATTCAGCACGCTTGCGAAGAATTCGCAACCCAGAGGCCAGCGTGGGGCACTCTTTGCTAAAAAGAGCGCTCCAAAATTGATTCTGGCCTACAACCAAAAAAACGTAAGACGGGAATACCCCTAAATCACCAGAATCATGTTAACTTCTATCATTCCTCAACGCAAAGGACATTTCATCATTAAAGGTCGAAGAGAAGATCTTGCCAATCACCTGCGCAAGGCCGGGATAGCTATCGGCAAGCTAGAGATTGACGTCTACAGCTTTCGCATGGCTCGTGTAATAGGCTACTTCGAGGCTTATTTAGTGACCGGTACCATCCAAAACCTGGAAGACGGCTATCAGGTGGAGTACCACATTCGCCCCCACTACTTCACGCAGTGGTTGTGGTGGATCGCTATTCCTGGCAATTTTCTACTTTTATTATACTCTGACCTAGACCTTGCCAGATTGACTGAGCTTAGCATG
>JAHQWA010000309.1 GCA_019634045.1 Saprospiraceae bacterium | reverse complement strand
TGTAATCCCACGAATTACGAGTCATGCTCTATGAAAGAATTCGAAGGGGATCAATGGATTCCCTTTATTTTTGGTATGTAGATAGCCTCTCAAAGCTCTTTAGAAACGCCTGGTAGCTCCAGGCGTTTTTTTTTGCCTTCCTCTAAAGTGTACGCCCCTCTTTTTCATTTGTTGCGCCTGAATTCTAAGATCTTGCCTTTGCGGACTAATTTTCCGCTTAGAACACCCTTCATCTTCTTGCTCATTCTGCCTTCCATCTTTCCCAAAGCAGTAAGAAAAGATATCATATTGTAAAAAAAATAATCTGTTAAAAATCAGAAAGACTCTTCCGTTTTTTGATTAATACTTGATATAGAGGTACTTATGTTTTTAGGGAAGAAGATTTTAGATGCAGTGATTTTTCTTATTGTACTACTTCAGGGGAGATTTATAGGTGATATTTGTAAGGTCGAGAAGGAAAACAATATCTAAGACAAACTTTCAACACTAGACATAAAAAAAGCAGGACCTCAATCGAAGCCCTGCACATTAATCGGTAAACAAAGAAATATCTTTTTTGAATTACAATCATGATCCCATGAAAGAATTCGAGGATTTTAATGGAATCCTCAATTTGGTATGTAGATAGCCTCTCAAAGCTCTTTAGAAACCGTCTGACTTATCAGGCGGTTTTTTTATATTGTAAGTGTACGGGGCTTTTTCTAATAGGTTTCAAGCATTTTTGAAGAACTTTTTTAGGTAATCCAGCAAATTGTAATTCTATTTGATCTAAAAGCCTGTTAATCATTTGCTTGTTTTCTTTTCCCTCCCTAAAAGAGAGCTTATTAAGTTCTCAAAAAAAACTTTTTTAATTTTCATAAATGTGCTAAGAAGAGAAGGTACCCCATCAAGGAGCACTTTTCTTCTTTGGAGAAGAGTGGTAGGAATAAATGCCCTGCTGCTCAAAAGTAGCTGAATACTGCCCTTTATAACAATGTGTTTGCTAGTAGGTGATGGTGCCAAGGCTATTGAACTGGTACAAGCCTTCTATATCCCAATGTGTGAATAGCTTCTAAGATCTTCATGAAATAAAGCTTCAGGGTGATTGAAAAGGACAGTGTAGTACATGAAAGGGGTAACAAAGAAGCTGTTAACGTAGTAATTCGAAGTCGAAAATCAGGTAAGCCCTACTGCAGACAATTGTATTATTCGGAAAAAAATTCCCGGACTAATCAATTTTCTATAACTTCTTTCCATATTTCTGCAAAGTCACGTTTAAACTAGTTTTTATGAAACATACAATCACCTTGCTTTTTCTATTACTAGCAAATCTGTCAATGATCTTCGCACAGAGTAGGAAAACTGAATTGGATGAAGTCGCTGATCGATTTGCAGCCGCTTCACTCCAGAATTTCAAGGAGCTTCTTTCAATTCCGAATGATGCGCACTATCCCCAGGATATTGAAAAGAATGTAAAATGGTGTGAAGCACAATTTGGACAGAGAGGTTTCCGAACAGAGCGCCTCAGCACGCCTACGGTTCCGCTGCTATTGGCTGAAAGGAAAAGCAAAGGAGCGCAAAAGACCGTTTTGATTTATTTACAAATAGATGGACAACCGGTGGATAAAACCCGCTGGTTCCAGAAAAGCCCCTGGCAGCCGACCCTAAAGGCGCAAAATGAAGACGGAGAATGGAAGGCCATTGCCTGGGAAAAACTAGAAGGGGATATTGATCCGAATTGGCGCATTTTTGCGCGTTCGACCTCGGATGCCAAGGGGCCTGTGGCTATGTTCCTGGCAGCCCTGGATGCCGCCCAGGAACAAAAGATACAACCCAACTACAATATCAAGATCATCATGGATTTTGAAGAGGAATTAGGTTCTCCACACTTGCCACCGGCGGTGGAACAGTATCGCGACAAGCTTGCCTCAGATATGTTGATCATTTTTGATGGTCCGCGTCATATCAGCAATGAGCCGACCCTGACCTTCGGCGCTCGGGGTATTGCTACGGTCACCTTGACAGTACATGGGCCTCGTGTTCCACAGCACTCCGGGCATTATGGCAATTATGCGCCTAATCCGGCGGTACGCCTAGCCCAACTCATCGCTAGCATGAAGGATGATGACGGGCGAGTAACCATTCCGGGCTTTTATGACGGTATTGAGTTGGATGCGGCCACTAAGGCGATTTTGGAGCAGGTGCCAGATGACGAAGAGCAAATCCAGGCTGCCATTGGTATTGCTGAAACCGACAAGGTAGGTAATAACTACCAAGAGGCGATCCAATATCCATCCTTGAATGTTCGGGGTATGGCTTCGGCTTGGATTGGTGGTAAGGTGCGGACCATTGTGCCCGCTACTGCTACCGCTGAGATTGATATTAGACTAGTCCCTGAAGTAGATCCAGATCGTTTGATCCAGTTAGTTGCCGATCATATTAAGGGCAAAGGCTACTTGCTGATTGACCGAGAGCCAACCGAAGAAGAACGTATGACTCATTCTCGGATAGCCTTTATGCGCTCCAAGGTTTCCTATCAAGCCTTCCGCACGCCTTTTGATGCCGAGGTGGGCTTGTGGTTGGATCGCGCCATGCACAGTGCTTTTGGGAAAACCCCAATCAAAATTCGTAATTCGGGAGGATCCATTCCTATTTCTCCATTTGTAACGACGCTGGGCATCCCTGCCGTTACCGTCCCTACAGTCAATCGGGATAATAACCAACATAGTCCCAATGAAAATATTCGTTTGGGGAATTACTTCGAGGGCGTAAGACTGTTTTTGGCCATCCTAGGAGAAGCGTTATGATCTTGATAGATAAGGATATACGAGGTCGTTGCATTCCATTAAGGAGCGCAATGGTCTCTTCTCCTACTCCTTGTGCCAGTTGCACAAGCCAGTAAAAGAATGTATCTTTTTGGAGCTCTTACTGAGCACTCATTCGCAACTATAAGGCGCTCCTCCCCTGAGGGATGCCTACTAACTCCCGAATCATGAAGTATCTCTTTAGTGTTGGATTTTGTCTACTCGTTTTCTTGGCGACCTCCTCTCGAATTGTGGATGACCCTTTAAAAGAAAACCTGGTAGCCTATTACTCCTTTAATGATTGTGATGCTAGAGATGATAGCGGCAATGGATCGCATGGCCAACTCTTTGGTAATGTACAATGTTGGTGTGGCATTGAGGATGATGGTTTGCTCTTTGATGGGCGGCAGGATTTTGTGGAGTTTTATGGCATCGTCAATAACTACTTTACTACCTCTGATTTTTCCATAAGTTTCTACATCAAGCCAGAACAGTTCACCTTTTTTGCTCAGAGTTTGTTGTCGAAGCGCGAGGTCTGTACGGAGGATCGTATGATGGATATGTTGCTGGATTACCGGCAAGGTGTTTTAGATACCAAGGTTCATCAAACGGAATTCAAGTACTATAGCGGATTGTCCCCGAAGATCAGTCCGGGTGGATGGATGCATTTTGCCTTAGTGCGGTCGGGGTCGGAAGCCTATACTTACATCAATGGTGAGATGGTGAATCGGTCGATGCGTTGCAGTGGTGTAGATATTAGTAATAATGCTCCTTTGTCCTTTGCCAATAGTCCTTGTATCAAAGGAGGGAGAGGTCAACGTTTCAAAGGAGTACTGGATGAGTTAAGGGTGTTTGATCGGGCCTTGAAGGCAGAAGAGGTAAAGGCACTTTATGATCAACATCCAATCGAGAATGCTGCGCAGGATTGTTATTCATAGCTAAGTACACAGTGTACTTAGTACCGAGTAACATAATTCCTTTAGTGGGAGCGTCCATCGATTTTTGCTTTCGATACACGCTTATGTTACCCGGCACTACAAATAGCTTTTATGATTGCTAATAATAGACCTGATCAATGATGCCGGTTGGGAAAGGGGGGGCTCCGGAAGTAAGTTCCATGCCGCATTCGCAACCTCCTTCACATCCCAGGACAGAATAACCATGGTCATCGGGCTTTTCGTCGAACTTACAATCGTCACTTGATCCTCCTCCACAATGACACCACAGTGTGCCTAGACCCTCCAACTTCTTGGCTTCAATACCGTTGACCGTGGAAGCTATCGGCTCAACCTGGGATTCAGGAATAACTGCGAAGAAGGTTTCTTTTTGATTGAGCAGCAATTTATAACCTTCAACGGGCTTTAGTTTTTTGTCTTTGCCAATGGTGACGCAAGCTGGAATTGTTTTATTCGAGATTATTTTTTGATAGGCCTTCATGCTAAGTTTGATGGCTTTAGCTTCTTTATACTTTCCTGGTTTGATAGAAGAGGTACTACTAAAGCTAAACAAACCTACTAGGCAGAGCAATAGCCCCGCTTTAATTGCTAATTGTTTCATTAATATGGTTTTTTGGTTAATTGTTGACTACAAAATTAGTAGGTAGGTTGACCCGATGCATCACCCATTCGGGTGAATTATTACAAATATTAGTAGAGCCTATCTCAAAACCGGTTTTGAGATAGGCTCTAGTTGTGTAAAGGCCAATATTTTAGCTAGACCTCTCCTCTAGTAGTAGATTTTATCAATAATTTCCTCTCCACCGCCGCCAGGAGGGCCCTTCTGGGTAATCTCCATCCCACACTTGCAGCTACCTTCACAGGCCAATCTAGTATACCCCCCCTTATCTTGTTTGTCTTCGAAGCCGCAGTTATCGCCGGCACCTCCGCCACAATGGCACCAGAGTATTCCAATACCGTCTATTTTTTTTCCTTCAATTCCTTTGCTAAAGCCTGTGCTGGGTTGATCTTGCGTTTCAGGAATTACGGCAAAATATTGCTTGTCAGTGCTAACCATAAGTTTATAGCCCGCAGTAGCCGTGATTTTCCCGTCTTTAGTTAGTTGGATACAAGCAGGAACTTGCTTGTGTTTCTTGATTTTATTGTGGGCTACCTTGGTGATCTTGATACCTTTTACCTTTTTGTACTTCAAAGGTGGTTGATTTGGAAGCAAGGTGAAACTTAGGAGCCCGACCACTAAGAGTAGTAGACTGAATTTGGATAACGATTGTCTTTTCATAGGTTTTATGTCTTTTTTAAGCAAAATTATTTCTGAGGGGCGACCTAGGCGTCATCCGATCGGGTGATTTGTAGCGGCTTCGTAGAGAAAATTGTACTTTGCATGGAGGCTGTATAAAGTAGTTTTACCTATACATTCACATGGAAACCTTAAAAAAAGAAATTGCCGCCTGTAGAATTTGCGAACCTTTCCTCGAAGCTGGTTGTCGTCCTGTTGTATCCTTCAGTGAAAAAAGCAAGGTGGTCATTATTGGCCAGGCACCGGGAAGAAGAGTACACGAATCAGGAATCCCCTGGGACGATAAGAGTGGCGAAAATCTAAGATCTTGGCTGGGCGTGGATGCCGAAACCTTTTACGATCCAGATAGCTTTGCCATTGTACCCATGGGATTTTGCTATCCGGGGACGGGTAAGTCTGGGGATCTTCCTCCACGTAAGGAATGTGCTCCACAATGGCATAGTCGGATTCTAGAAGAATTGCAGGAGGTACAATTGACGCTTTTGATTGGTCAATACGCTCAAAAGCAGTATTTGGGGAAGAAAAGCCAAAAGAACTTGACCGAAACGGTTCGCCATTTTAAAGACTATTTACCGCAGTATTTTCCGTTACCGCATCCTTCCCCGCGCAATAACATCTGGAAAAGAAAGAACCCCTGGTTTGAAGAAGATCTGCTACCTATCTTGCAAAAACGAATTCAGCTCTTAAACCTTTAGTCTCTTTCTCAATGACTTCGAATTTTACCCAATACTGTTTCTATTTCTTACTGCTTTTTTTCTTGCTTTCAGGCTGCGGAAAACCTGACACTTTATGGACCTTCAAGCAAATCAAGGAGCAGAATTTTCAGGAGGTCCGTTATTTCTATGATCAAAAAAGTAACTCCATAGGCGGCGAGCCGGATCGCTTTCCCATGTATCCAGGAGGCTCATCTGCATTTCTTGATGATCTGGAAACTATGATTAGGTATACTACCGCCGATAAGCGAGAGAAAAACCAAGGACAAGTGATCGCCAAATACGTCATCAACCGGGAAGGGAGAATACGGAAGGTGAGCATTTTGCAGTCCCTATCCCCCGGACTGGATCGAGCCGTTATTAAGGGCTTACGCACTTTGAAAAAACGCTGGTTTCCGGCTGTCATTAATGGGAATGCCGTGGAAGTCACTTTTATTCAAACTTTCGATTTTTCCTTACGGTGAAAGATTCAGTATGTTTATCCATCCAAAGTAAATAACCATGGAGAAAACCCGTCTCTCTCGTCTCACCGCCATTTTAATTCAACTGCAGTCTAAGCGACTGATGACCGCCACCGAGCTGGCGGATAAATATGGTGTGAGTATCCGGACAATTTACCGGGATATCAGAGCCCTAGAAGAAGCCGGAGTGCCCATTTGTACGGAAGAGGGAAAAGGGTATTCACTTAGTGAAGGCTATCGCTTGCCCCCGGTCATGTTTACAGAAGAGGAAGCGAATGCCCTGATCACAGCAGCTAAGTTTATTGCCAGAAACAAGGACAGCTCCTTAGTGCAGCACTACAACGAAGCAATCACTAAAATCAAGGCCATCCTCCGCTACCATGATAAGGATAAAGCAGAATTGCTGGCCAATCGAATAGCCTTTTTTCAAAACTATAAACAGGAAACTACGAGTCAGCATCTTTCTACCGTACAAAAGGCCATCACGGATTTTATGCCATTACGGCTGACTTACCAAGCTATTTCTACCCAGGAGTCCACCGAGCGCGTAATCGAGCCATTGGCCCTCTATCACACCCAAGAAAATTGGATCTTGATCGCCTGGTGCCGTCTGCGGCAAGCTCATCGCGAATTTCGATTGGACCGTATTGAGGGTCTATGGGTTCTAGATACGCCCTTTGAGCCCCACCGTTTTGATCTGATGGAGTATTTTAGGACTATTTTGGAGCGTTCACGGTAGCGTATAGCCCTACTCTCTTCCCACTTTTACTGTCCCTTAATCAGTTTTCTGCTGAAAAAGTAGCCTTCAGAAGACCTTGCTGTGAGCAGGTAGAGACCACTAAGCCAATGCTGTGTCTGAATTTTCAGTTTTTTGACTGGCTGCGATTGCTTGTATATGAGCTGTCCGGCGGAATTATAGATTTCTACAATTTCAACTGAAAATTCTTTCTTGAATTCTATTTCGAAGCTTGCACGGAAGGGATTAGGGGCAAGGCGGAATTCTACCTTAGACAGAGGAGTATCCATACTATTGACCGTGCTCCCCAAGACCCCATCCTTCCCAAACCCCTGCACATACACATCCATATGGGCATCTCCAATATCTTCATCGCGATTCCACACGGCAATGACTTGATCGGAATCATTGATAGCAGTAATGGGATCTCTGTCTTGTACTTCCACTGTATTCGGAGATAGTGGAATATGCGAAGCAGGAGTATAAACCAATTGGCCAGCCGAACTTATCCGAGCGGCCTCAATCACTTCGTCTGGCCCACCGTCGATTCCGATAATGATATCATTACAACTCGTCAGCAGTAGGTTATCAGGTGCGCCTTGGAAGGCTGAGCTATAGGGGATGCCCTCCATGCTCCAGGGCAGGGTGCCGGATGGGGTGACTTTTTGGAGTTTGAAGGCGGAGTCGGTGTGATAATTGAAGTATAGGTTGCCTTCGGGGTCAACAATGGTTTGGATATTTGGAGAATTGGTAGCGGGGCGATTGAGAGGAATGCCTTCAATGTCCCATATCTGATGGCCATCCATGTCCAGTAAGTGAGCTCGATGGCTAAGGGCTTCATCAGGAAATAAGATGCCAGGGTTTTCGAAATAAGATACGTAGAAACCTTGTTTTGGATAGACCGTAATCCTGGGATAGGTATGGCTCCGGGTAGATGATTTGACCAGCATTCCGATCGGTTGAGAGAGCGGGCCAATGTCAAAGGTCTCGTCGGGCCAGACCTTGGCTCCAGTACTATCCAAGCGCATGCCTCTAATCTGGTTTTCCAGTTCCGTTGGATGACCGTATTCCATTACAGCTACCAAACCTCCTTGGCTATCGTGATCGATGTCGTAATTATGGCCATTTGTCCCACTTGGGAAGAGGTAGCTGCGCCAAGCTACTTGTCCATTGGCTCGTACTCGATAAGCATAGATGCCCCGGAAATTATTATTGGGGGGATTGTCATCGTACATAGTAATGATGGCTCCATTTTGCCCGTCGGGAACCATCTTGGTCAAGAACTCCTCGATTTCACTGATGCCTACACGTACATCATTCTCGCCCCACAACTTATTCCCATCGGAGTCGATACGATTGGCATAAGTAAAGGCGGTATTTTCGGTCCGCCGGTCGGTCCAGGCTAGGATCACGCCACCAAGGCTATCGCTGATCATGACAGCGGAAAGATTGCCCGGTGCCTCACTATCTTTAATGATCTTAGTCCAGCGGGTTTGCCCGGTTTCATCTATTCTAGTCAGGTGTAAAGATTGAGTGTTAACGACCAGATTGGTATAACAGATATACCAGCTACCGTCAGGCCCAGCTAGAGCCATTTTATTGATTTTTAGGCCCTGCTCTTGGCTGAGTTTTAGGTTTTCGGCCGGCGTATTACCCCATTGGGCATGGAGTGACTGGCCTAGCACTAAACAGGTAAGGAGCATAAAATAGTATTTCATTGGTGATACTGTATTTTAGAGTTTTTTCAAAGGCAGGTCTTTGACCGCTGCTTTTAGGGTTTTCATTTCCATGTTTTTACCAGTGGCCTTTACCACAAAACGCTCCTTCACCAGGAGGGAAAGTTCACATCTTTGGCTTCTTTTGTTGTATTTCTCAAAAGCCTTGAAGCCCTGAATGGTCGAGGTCCGTTCGTAGCCGTTATCGTCTTCTTTGTCCATTTCCAAGCTTGCCCAGGCAGCCATGCTCATCAAGCCCATTTTTAAGCCTCCCGTATCGAAGATTTCAACTTCAATGCTTTCACCCTCATTGGTTTGGTATTTGGCTTCGGCTTGCGAAATTTTGAAGCCCATCGCGCCATTGGTTTGGCCCGATTTGCTGGTTCGTTCGAGCCCATTTAGTTGTTTGGGGAGAATTTCCTGTAATTCTCGGAAGGGTAGCGGTTCCCCTTCTTGCAGTTGAGCGGCTTGTGATTGCACTTGCTCGATAGCATCTGAAAAATCATTGGCGGATGGAGTAGGAGAATGGGTACTCTCCTGACTCGCCTCGTCAGTTTGGTTTCCGCCACATGCGAAGAGGGTAAATAAAGCAAATAGGCTTAAAGACGGTAGTAAGGTTCTCATGTACTTAGGTTTTTTGATGATGATTATCGTGATGAAAATGGTGGTGGAGGGCATAGTGTTGAAACCTAGCGATCTGGCCGGCCACTGATCCTGTACTCAAATACTAATAGCTTATGTGATAGAGGGAGGCTGGATTTAACTCAGCAGTTCATAAGAGATCAAGAGCTCCGTATCAGATCGCCAACGGAGCCAAGCTCGCCCGGTAGTTTGGTGATGCTGGTCTAGTATCTTCACTTCGATCCAGTTGCCTTCAATGGTCAATGGCTGAAGTATGTAGCCTGAGTCTATTTCCAGTAGGGGAGAGGCGTGGGTAAGTGGCTTGCTTCTAAGTGGATTGTTGTCCCAGTCGAGCGGTTGAATAGCATATACAGCAAGAAGAAAACTAGACCAGTCCTGATAGCTAAGCTGAGATTTGTCCATCCAGGCCGTTTGGCCATTGGTGCTATTGACTACCACTTGCATAAAAGAGCGATTTTGTGCGATGACAAGAAAATGGAAGATCTGATAGTCTAATTTGAGTCGTTCTGGCACTAACCACGGTGGGGCGGTAGCAATTTCGATGCCATTTGGGGAGCCCTTGAAAGTGATGCTATCGATAGGAGTCAATTGATCTGCTAGTTGGCCCATTTCAGGCTTTGCGTAGAAATAAATAGGCCGATCCTCTTTTAGATGAACTTGTGCTATTCCAATACTCATTTCCTCCTGATCTCCGATGGGAACAGCTTGAGCCGTGGGCTTTAGGTGCTTATAGCGTTCTCGTTCTCTTTCTACCTTTGCTTTGGAAGCAGCCATCTGTTGGTCGATCCTAAAGCCGCAAAAAATGAGGAACAGGCCGAAGATGGCATTGCTGATCTGTAAGAATTTTAAGGGGAGTTTATTGCGTATCGCTATACTGCCAATCATTCCAATAATCAACCCAAATAGACCATAAAACAATACCATTGCCCCACCTGCCAGGCCCACATTCTTAGGAATGAAGAATCTAGATAGCATCATTGCTAGAACAGCAAATACCAAGCTGGAGAACAGGATGAAGATTACTTTTTGAAAACGAACCATCAGCGACTAGCTTTGAGGGTCAAGAAAATGGTGTGCTTAGGGTATTATCGCTTTTCGACTAATTCCACCCGACGATTCAATCTGCGTCCTTCCTCTGTCCGGTTGGTAGATTTTGGAGAAAGCGGCCCAACGCCCTTACCTTCTATGCGATCCCGCTTAATTTGATGTTGTGTAACCAAAGCCTCTACGACAGCTTGCGCTCGTTTTTCGGAAAGCCCCAAATTATAGGGTAGACTTCCTTTCATGTCCGTATGACCGATGATATATAGCTTTATCGAAGGCTCGGCCTTAAGGTATTCAGCCACTGCCTGCAGTGCCGGTCCGGATTCTTGCTGGATAGTTGCTTTGTCGAAGTCGAAATAAATACCATAAAGCGATACGGTGCCGAACTGTTCTATTTGCTTAGCGATGTAGTCAGGATCTACATCGATTTTCCCATCCTCCAAAGCCTCCTCTTCGATGATATCTACCAAAACCACTACCTCGGTCGAGGTATGTTGATAGACGGCCACTACCACGTAAACATTGCCAGAAGCTCGCTCAAGTTTGGCTGCGATATAGCCCTTTCCCCCGGCTGATGAAGTACCGTGGAAAAGCATCACACCACTATTCGTTGGGACGGGGTTTTTGATATAAGCCGTAGCAATCCAACTACTTCCTCCTACCTCCTTGGAGACATTACGTTGAGGCTTAAATCCCTGCGCTAAGGAGCTAAACCCTGCTCTTTGAATGGCATTGCGATAGTTTTGATAGACCTCGCTCATCGTAGCGGAACCCTCGTACTCATAATAGAGCCGAGTGACCTTTCCTTCTAAGTCTATCCATTTGTCAATCTTCCGGTAGCCGGATACTTTTCCGACAGCGACATGATAACTAGAGAAGTTTTGTGTTTCACACCACTTGATTTGGGATTGAGGGAAGCGAGTGATGAGGGGGTGATCTTTACAGCCTGTCTTGTCGATTTGACCTAGGGCGGAATGGCCTAAGAATTGGAGTAGGAATAGAAAAGTTAGACTGAGGGAGTAGCTTATGCTTTTGAAGTCCATTGTCTTAGTTTGATAAGCTGTAACATAAATTTTATCAACTTATGTTACAGCTTAGTAAGAATTTAACTATCACACACAAAACTATTCACCTACTAGCTGTTCAGAAAACCAAGTTTTCGCTATATTTAATTATTCAAATTAGTTAATTGGATGTAAATAATTAAAAATCAATATTTTATAGAGTAATATTTTAAGTTTTAAAAGAGCGTTAATGAACAGACATCCACTGTTTCGTCTTGTTTTGAGCCTTAGTAAAAGTGAAAAAAGGCATTTTAAACTCTCCCAACCTTACAGCAGCCAGCGGGAGAGTCAATATGTTCGACTCTTTGATCGGATAGAGAAAAGTCGGCCTTCAAAAGAGGATGAACTGATGGAACCCTTTGCGCCTAATCAGCATGGCGTTTTGAAAAACCAATTGTTTCATAAAGTCCTGGATAGTTTGGTTGATCAACACAGAGAAGGGCAGGTCTATGGAGAGGTGCAATTGCTGATCCAAAAGAGTGATGTATTGTATCAACGGAGACTTTTTCAAGCTGCTGAACAATTGCTAAAAAAGGCAGCCAAAAAGGCCAGTAAGTTTGAGTTGTTTGAAACGCTGATCACGATTTACCAACGCCTGAAACGCCTATATATCTTCATTCTTGGGGTAGGAGAGCGAGCCCATCACATCCAGCGGTTCTGGGAATTGGAGCAAAAAGCCATTAGCCAATTGGCCAATCTGAGAGAAATGGAATGGCTGTCCATGCAGGTTTTTGATTGGTATTATAGACACCATTATGCAAGTAATGAGGAAGAAAAACAAGCCTACTTTCGTTTGCTTGAGCATCCCTTTTTACAGGATATCAAGCTAGCAGAGTCGTTTAGTGCCCAAGTGATATTTCTAAATACCTTAGGCTTATTCAATGACTGTATAGGGGAGAAGGTGACCTGTGTCCAATGTCGAGCAGATCTGATCCAATTGTACCAAGTGCATCCGCACTTCATCAAAGCGCGGGCTACCCAGTACTTAGCGGTTTACAACAATTGGCTGCTCGGACTCATCCATCTCAAGGATTATCCGGAAGCCTGGAAGGCACTGGAACAGGCCATAAGTTTCCCCCAACAACTAGGGCGTGCACTTAAAGGAGAGGAGGAGATGATGTGGTTTCGCTTGTATCACGCTTTACGTTTAGAGATGTATATCCGGCAAGGCAAATTTCAAGCCGCAGTGGATTCGATCCCAGAGACCAAGGCGGAAATGGAGCGCTTGGGGAAGAAGTTGAATGAGGTCTTTAAGTTTCCCTTTTACTATTTCTTTGCCTATGCCTTCTTTGCTTTAGGACGATACAAGGAAGCTTTGGATTGGCTGGAGCCTCTGATTCATAAAGATGATCTCACTTTCCGTACAGAACTTTTTCGTTTTGCGCGCTTGTTGCATCTGGCCCTACATTTTGAATTAGGAAATCACGAATTGTTAGGGGCGCTCTGCCGATCCACTCGCCGCTACTTTAAAAAATCAGGTACACTTAACGCAGCGGAAGAGCTGTTGCTAGATTTTTGGCGTAAAGTACCGCATGCTGACCGCCGAATGGCATTACAGGCATTGGGGAAGGAATTAAGAATTGTGGCACAAGACAGGGAAACTACTGCCCAACTCCACCATTTTCACTATCTCGCGTGGATCGATGGTCATCTCTATAGTAGAAGCTTTCTGCAAGCTTATCAATTAGCTAATAGGTCTTAGTTAGTATTGGGATTCAATAGAAGATTCTCATACCAATAAAGGCCACTTCTTCCCGGTAATACCAAGTCGAGATCACCATCCTGATCGAGGTCAACGGCTTTGGGGTCAAGCCCCGTACCCGCCGGTCCATTGGCTTGGATGGTATAGCGCTGGAAAGCTTTTTGTTCGGGGTCGAATTCGTAGCGATAGATAACTAAAGGGTCTTCAGCTCCGGGGTCCTTACCCTCATGCGCCCAGAAGCGCTTCCCTGCCACAAACTCTTTTCTCCCATTGTTGTCAAGGTCTACCCATAGTGGACTATGTCCTTGAGACCAAGTACTGTCAATAAGGTGCTTAGTCCATCCACGCTGTCCATCCATATTAGTTTGTTCCTCCCAGTACACGCCGTAATCATGCCCGATAGCATAAATAAGGTCACTATCCCCATCTTCGTCCACATCCGCTACCACAATGGGCATGGAAGTTCGACCTAACTCAAATTCGGCATGCCAAATCCAGGCTCCTTCTCGGGGATCTTCAGGAGCTTCGGCCCAGCCCTTTGTCCCTACATAATCTCCGCGACCGTCGCCATTAATATCACCAAAACCGCTACCATGGCCAGCCCCTTCAGGAGCGATTTCATGGCGCACCCATTTTGGCTTTTCGCCCGGCTGATCAACAACTATCTCGTACCAGGCAGCGAATTCCCAAGCACTGGGTACCAGATCCAGCTGTCCATCTCCGTCTACATCATGCAGCCGTCCGGTCTCCATTGGTCCTGGAACATCCGCGATATGCTTGGTCCATTCCCCTAAGTCAGCTCCTGGATGCTCTAGCCAATAGATGGATTTACTCCGGAAATTGACATGGACAATATCCTGCCAACCGTCTTGATTAACATCGATTTCTAAGTGGGAATACCCATCGGGACGGCCATTTATAACCTCAACCTCCGTCACAAAGTGTGCTTGCCAGTCCGGTGCTGCATACCAAGTTCCTCCATGCACGATATCCAAATCGCCATCCTGGTCCACATCCATTGTGGCTACGGAACTATATAATGCCTCCTTATTGATCTCATGCAGCTTAAAGGACAGTTCTGTGGGAGGAACAACAGAAGTGGGAGGGGCAGAGGTTTGGCAACTGCTAAGGTACAGCAGCGCAAGCAGCCCAACGAGTAGGTGGTTGGCGAATCGCATTTTCGTTTTGGATTGATGAACCAAATTAAAAATACAGATTTTCTTCGATCCCTGGTTACCTACTTTTGTGTCTTACGTAATTGGTCCAGCAGCAAGTAGCGTTCACGATGCACATCGGCTTGCAATTCGGTGGGTATACCGATATGCAAAATCTGTGCTGTTTCTTTCTTATTGATAGCCGGCCAAGCCGGTAAACCTAGCCCATTCGGGTTTCCGGTTTTTACAAAGTTGAGGTAATAACTTTGGAAGATGTTCGAGACCTGATAATCTTCCGCGGTCCAATTGTAGACGCCATGGG
>JAHQWA010000308.1 GCA_019634045.1 Saprospiraceae bacterium | reverse complement strand
GCCCCGATAGACTTACCCATTGAAGGCGCAGAACGATTGTTGGTAAAGTTTTCTCTAGAGGAAACCTCGGAAGAGGCTGAAGTGGTATTTATACACCCAGAAACACCCAAGCTGGATGTCTCTAAGTATGTGTATGAATTCATTTGCTTGGCTATTCCGATGATTAAGACCTACGATTGTGAGGCTGAGGAGAAAAGACCCTGTGATGATAAAATGCTAGGGTATTTGGAAACCCAAAATGAAGAGGAACAGCAAGATAATCCCGTTTGGGATGCCCTCAAAAAGCTGAAAGACGAGTAAGCTATATCAAACTACCAACTATTTTATTGAGAATCATTAAATCATTGTATAATGGCACATCCCAAGAGTAGAATCTCGAAGCAGCGAAAGCACAAGCGTAGAACGCATAAGAAAGCAGCTACTCCACAAGTAGCCACTTGTTCTACCACCGGCGAAAAGCACATCTACCACCGCGCATACTACGATGCCGAAGGTAACATGTATTACCGCGGTAAGATATTAGTGAAAGCCGAGTACGAAGATTAAGATCTTTCCTCAAAGATATACACAGTAAGCTCCCATCCGACTAGAATAGATGCGGGGCTTTTTGTGTTTTAATTCTTAGCTTAAACCCTAATTGCAATTGGCTTTTTCCATAAAATAGCCTTTGTTATTCATACCTGGAACCAATAACCTGCATGAAAAAAATTATCACAACCTCAAATGCGCCTGCTCCCGTAGGCCCCTACAACCAGGCGATCATCCACGGTGATACGCTTTACGCTTCTGGTCAGATCGCCCTCGATCCGGCTAGTGGAGAGCTGGTCAATGACAATATTGAAGCAGAAACCCATCAAGTCATGAAAAATATCCAGGCTATCTTGGAGGAAGCTGGCTTGACCTTCGAAGATGTGATCAAATGCAGTGTTTTCGTTAGTGATATGCACCAATATAGTCGCATCAATGCTGTGTATGCGGAATATTTTAACGAAGCTACTGCACCAGCTAGAGAATTGGTAGAGGTGGCCAACCTTCCTAAATTTGTCAATATTGAGATTTCGGTGATCGCGGGTTTTGGCTTGAATGATTAACCAGCTAGAAGATACACTGACCAGGAGATTCCAATGTTGATGCTCTACAATGAGCTGGAACTAATTACAGTATAGATTCAGTTAAGTAACTTAACGATCGAGGATTTTAATATAGTAGTAATGGAAAAAAAGACGGTACTTTCTTGTATTCAGCCTACTGGTAAACTGCATTTTGGTAGATATTTCGGAGCCATTGCTAACTGGGTACGTTTGCAAGAAGACTACGATTGCTTTTACGGTATCGTAGATTATCATGCCATGACCATGCCTTTCTCTCCCAAGAAACTCCGAGAAAATGTATGGGATTTGGCTTTCAACTTGCTGGCCTGTGGTCTAAAGAAGGAACACGTCTTTATTCAATCATTAATACCTGAACATGCAGAATTGGGCTGGATCTTAAATTGCTTTGCCTCCTATGGGCAATTGACGAGGATGACCCAGTTCAAAGATAAGAGTACGCAAAGCCAAGAGAAAAGTGGAGAAGGATTTATCTCTGCGGGTTTATTTGGTTATCCGGTGCTGCAAGCCGCCGATATTTTGATTTATCAGGCAAGTTACGTACCTGTAGGAAAAGACCAGGAACAACACTTGGAGTTATCGAGAAACATCGCGACCCGCTTTAATCATCTTATGGGGAAAGAGTTTTTCGTTTGTCCAGAGCCCTTATACACCGAGATACCAAAGGTGATGTCTACCGCTGATCCTACTCGAAAGATGAGCGCTAGCTTAGGAGATAAACACAATATAGATCTCTTTGCTGAAGAAGCACGTATCCGCAAACAGATTCGTTCTGCCGTTACGGATACTGGGGATACGCCTGCGGGAGAAATGAGCCCGGGAGTGGAAAACTTGTTCAGTTTGCTGAAAGCCGCCGGTCATCTCGAAGCGTACAACAGTTTAATGGAGGATTACCAGAAAGGCGAACTAAAGTACGTGGATCTTAAGCAAGCAGTGGCGGATGCTTTGGTTGCGGTCAGCGCACCGATCCGAGCCAAAAAGCAGGAATTGTTAAGCAATAAGAAGGAAGTCAAGAATCAAATAAAAGCCTCCTCTGCCGAAATTCGTAAACGAGCCCAACAAACCGTGAAGGAAGTTAAGGAATTGACCGGACTACTAAATGTTCGGTTTTAATGTAGATTAAATGAGTTAAGTTGTCACGGATTACCAGAAGTCTTAGAAAATATCGGGTTTATCATAAGTATTTTGGCTTAAGTCTAGCCATCTTACTTCTCATCAGCGCCTTGACCGGTATTTTCTTGGCCTGGAAGAAAGATGTAAATTGGATCCAGCCTCCTACTCAAAAAGGAGAAAGCCAGGAACTGCAGGATTGGAAACCCATCTCCGAACTAGCCGATTTGGCGGAGACCGCTTTTCAAACGGCCTATCCCGATCTACCGACAAATCCGATTGATCGCATCGATGTACGTCCCTCAAAGGGTATCGCAAAAGTACTTTTTGAAAAAGGTTGGTGGGAGGTTCAAATAGATGGTACGAGTGGGGAGGTTCTCTCCATTGCTAAGCGACATTCTGACTGGATTGAAAAACTACACGATGGTTCTATCGTCAGCGATTTGTTTAAGTTAATCACTATGAACGGACTAGGTGTTGGCCTAATAATTCTGATGGTCACCGGAACTTGGTTATGGTATGGCCCCCGTTTGTTTCGCAAATGGAAACGGCAGCGCAGCCAAAACTAAACAAGCGTTTTTGCGAGGTGGTATAGATTGGAAAAGGCCCTTAGATATTCTAGGATAATGGTGTGCCCACGCTAATACTTAGCAGAATTCATAGTCGAATGATTCAACTTCAACCCTACATTCAGCGTTTTGAACGCAGTCCATTTTACGATCCTTCCATTTCACCTTGGGCCTTGCTGCAGAAGCTTCCCCATGTATTGAGCCGATATCAAGAACAGTTGGATGATTCCTACAACATTCAGGGAGAGGCCTGGATTCATGCCAGTGCAAAGATTGAACCTGGAGTAATGCTAAAAGGCCCTATGGTTATTGGACCGAATTGCTTTATCGGTGCGCATGCCTATTTGCGGGGAGGCGTGTTTTTGGATGAAAACGTCAGTATCGGCCCGGGCTGCGAAATCAAATCCAGTATTTTGTTTTCCGGCACAGCTGCCGCTCATTTCAATTTTGTGGGTGATAGTGTGGTGGGGAGCCATGTTAATTTTGAAGCAGGTGCGCTTACCGCCAATCACTACAATGAAAGGGAAGATAAACGCATCTTTATAACCCACGAAGGGGTAAGAAAGGATACGGGGGTAATAAAATTTGGCGCACTAATCGGCGATAGAAGTAGGTTGGGAGCCAATGCCGTCTTGTCTCCTGGTACTATTTTAGCTCCAGAGACCATTGTGGGCCGTTTAGAACTAGTGGAACAAAATCCGATCACTAAGTCCTGATTTTCTGCTAAAAAAAGCGCCTAGGAAACTAAAATGGCATTCCCTTTGTTATAGGTACTGCGATTAACCTGGGCAAATTATCAGAAAACAGCAATTTCATATTTCCTCATCATCGGTTAATTTATTATTTTGAGTTTTCCTCGTTGAATTGAGGATTTGCGGCAAGCATTTTCCATTTTGTAAGTGTTTTGCCAACAGTTTTCATCCCTTCGGGAAATATTATTTACCAAAAAAAATTTATGGCAAAATCTCAGCAATCATTTAACAAAAAAGAAAAAGAAAAGAAGCGTAGAAAGAAGAAAAAGGAAAAAGAGGAAAGACGTGCACAGCGGAAGGCGGAAAGAGAAGAAAGAGGTCCCCTTTCGTTTGAAGACATGCTCTCTTACGTGGATGAAAATGGTAACGTGACCAATACTCCACCAGATCCGAACAAAAAGAAAAAAGAAATCAAGCTAGAGGATATTCAATTGGGAGCCGCCTCACAGCAAAAAGAGCCAGAAGATGTAATCCGCAAGGGTCGTGTCAAGTTCTTTAATGAGGAAAAAGGCTATGGTTTTATTGTGGATCAGTCTTCGCAGGAAAGCATCTTTGTTCACATCAATGACCTACCCGGCCCTTTGAATTCGAACGACAAAGTCACCTTTGAGGCAGAAATTGGCTTTAAAGGATTAAAGGCCGTTAACGTTAAACTGGTTAACTAAGCTTACCAGTATAGCCAATGCCCTTTCATCCCCCCTCTTGTATCCCATTCCAATGTTGGAGCCGGGATCTTAATCCAGTGGATGGCGTTCAATAGAGACTTCAAAAATCTATTTTGGGTAGGTATACGGCTAAGGTCTATATCCAAGGAGAGGTAAAATTGGTTATACCTGGGAAAATCGCTAGGCGATAAATTGAACGCAGCCTCATTTTCATCAGTCCAGGTATTACCATACCCTCCATACAATCCTTCTGCTCCATATCCCACCGCTATATTTAACCATTTAGGCAATCCTCTTTCTCCTTGAGAAGAGGGTAGAAAGGCATTTACATTCACGGAGGCCCAAATGGTCATGCCATTGTAGTCCTTCAAGAAGGTTTCGAAAAAGCCTTCTCCAAACAATTCCGTAGCGCGTTGTTTCGGACTGCTGAAGGCTCCTCCTTCTAAGGAGGGAATCGGCCGAGTGGAGTAATTGGGCTGAGTATTAGATACTTTTAAGGTAATCCGTTGTTCTTGCCAAAGCAGCTCCTGGGCTACAAAAACGCCTGTCCCCATAGTATTGAAAGCTACATCTCCCCAGGAAAATCCCCATTTTGCTGAAAACCCGTCCATGACCTCAATCGTCGATTGGAGTAATGTGCCTACCGCTGCCCCAGTCCACATGGCCTTCCTGCGATCCATGCCCGTCCAAAGTGCGCCACCAAATGAAAGCCGACTCTCCATTGCTGCCGTGAACAAATGCCCCATCTTGTCCATATCTCGCCATTCTCCCCAATCATTAAAGGTGTGGAAGCCTGTCAATTCGTAATCCTTATACCAGGTCTCGTACAAGGCAATGGAGAAGCCCGTGTAGATGGCGGTTCCAGCGATAGCACAGGTCCAAAAGCGACCATTGTGAAAGGTATCGGCGGGTTCTAGAAAGCCTAGTCTTTCGGCATCTTGACTCTGCAATCTAATCGGGTTCGAGAGCAAGAGGCAAGTTAGAGCAATAAGGATGTTTGGGCGGGAGACTTGCATGCAGCAAAGGTAAAACAAATCCCAAACAGAAATAGCAGTTGCGTGGCAAAGGGTGTAAACTAGATCTTAATTTTCTCCGGCCGCCATTGATCTGAAAAGTCCATTTTGATCTATGATCAATAGTCTATTGCTGAAGGGACTTTCCACTTGCAGGTACCAGCCTACAGCCGTTTCCTGTGTGCTGGGGGTGATACGCTGTTTCATAAGTGAAATTTCCTGGAGTTGTATGTCACGTAAGCTTTTTCCATCGGCTAACTGCGCTCTAACCCTATTGTAGTCTTGGTATAAATACCATTTGATCTGATCATCCGCTGGGATAGTGAAATTATCTAATTCCATAGCCGGATCGGTGGAAAAATACACGTATCCCCAATACTCCGGCATATGCATGTTGATCTTGTACTGCGGAGACCATACCCAATTGTATTCTGGAAGCCGTTTTCCCGATTCATCTTTTTTCCGACGGTAATTCCCTTCAATGATCTCATGTTGCCAGTTCACCCTCGAAAAATTTATGCGCCAAAATGTATCTCTTGGTAGGTACTTAGATCCAGATGCCTCCGTAACGGCATCCCAGGGAATGGCAATTTCGACGGACCAATGACGATCTACATCGGAAGGATCATTTAGAGTTCCATCAATGTGCACGGCTGAAAGTAATCCATTGATATTCCAATGATCCAAAACAATGGTTCCATTCCGATACGGACGGGTTAGAAAGAGATCCCAGACCGTGTTGAGAGCATTCATCTCAAATTCATAATAGTTGTGGGTATCTCCGTCTGGATCAATGAAAATCTCGAAGTCATTATTTTGGAAAATTACGGTGTCCCGTTGCCGCAGGTTGCCCCAGATGTGAGGTTCTTCTAGCCTGGCAAAGAAGTACAAGAAATCTTCGTCCCAGGCCATCTTCATCTGCGTCCGATGTTTAGGCTTTACTTTTCCCTCAATATCAATAAATGGCTCAGACCACGTGGCTTTCTGCCAGGTATCTTCGGAATCCAGACCATCAATAATCAGGGAGTCTATGGCTGCGTGGGCGATGTACTTCTTGGGAAGTTGTTGTGCCCATAGCGGAGCCATTGGGGAAATCAAGAATGCCAGAGCGCAGATCATGGATAGAGCCTTCCATGTCTTTGGGCGATTGTTAATAAACATACTCGAAGTTAACAAAGAATTTGTTTCATTTCATTTTCTAGCCAGTGGCTCGGAAGCAGCTGATCATTGATTCAACCGGCTTTGTATCGCCTCCCATTAGGACGCCTGGACTTGCCGCTGTCGCACTTGCTGATTCGCCAAGGGCTACCGATGTGGCATACCCCCAAACCAGAAGCCCCACTTCAAATACCATGACTTGAAGTGGGGCTTGTAGGTTAAGCGGTAAAACCTACCTCTTGTCTTGCTGTGCAAAAACCTTCTGCAATAGCTCCGTGCTTCTAACGGCTGGATTTTCGCGGATATCCAACTCCTTCTTCTCGATCATGCCAAACATGCCTCCTAAGGCGGTACGGGTGACATAATCGTCTAATTCGGGATTGGTTCTCTTAACGAATGGAATCTGATTGTAAGCCGTGGTAGCACTGCGCCAGTATTCACGAGCATTGACTTTATCCAAAGATTCAATGACCACGGGTTTAAAGGCTTGATAGAGCTGTTCGAAGGTGCTGCTTTCTAGATAGCGAGTAGCTGCATCTTTTTCACCCATAAGCAGGTTCATAGCATCTTGGAAGGTCATCTTTTTAATGGCATCTACAAAGATGGGTTTGGCTTTGCTGGCTGCATCTTCTGCCGCACGATTCATCTTTTCAATCAAGTCATCTTCTACATTCGCAAAGCCGGGTACGGCCTTCAATTTATTAGTGACCTTCTTAACATCTTCTGGAAGAAGAATTTTGTAGGCACTTTTATAATAACCATCCTCTGCAGACAAAAAGCTAACTGCTTCTCCCACACCTGTATTCAATGCCTCTTTTAGGCCTAGGCCAACTTCCTCTCCATCACTGGTCCCCGAAATCTGATCCTTGGCTTTTTTCAACAGGCCCTTCAAACCCTGTGCGGGCAAGGAGCTAATGGCAAACAAGGCTAAAAGTAGTAATGTCGATCGTTTAATCATCTGTTGTTATTTTTGAATATCAAAACTGCTTATCCATAAAATGGATTACACTTTGTACAACGCTTAAACGTCTCTATTATGCGTTAAGTTGATGTTAAAGTTGGATCGAATTCCACTTCTAGACCCATTCAATCTTTGAACGGATGTTTACTTATTCATCTAAGTTTACATCAGTTCTTTGTCTGGCCTTACCAAAATTTGCTGGGACAGATAACATTCCCACTGTGAAAAAGTCGATACGCCAGGTGAATTTCGTTACTTCCAGCCGCTGCATTTCTGATCTTTGATAGGACCAAATCAAAGGAATAAGTCATTTCCAACCGCTGATTGATCAGTAGCCCACCAAAGAAGGCGAATGAATCTTCTTTTCTATAGCTTCCCCCCAGCCAGTATTGATCTGAGAAGACTAGCTTGGCGTTGATATCATAAGATATGGGAGCCCCCTGTACGGCCTTCACTAGCACGGAGGGTACCAAGTGGGCATCTGCCCCCATTTCTAGTTTATAGCCCAGCATCGCATTGTAGTGCCGAAGAAATACATCCCCAGCGGTGAGCTCAAGGCCAAAGTTAGGATCGCTTTGAGCGGTATTAAATAGTTGAAAAGAAGAAAGCCCCGCAAAAAATTGATCGTCATAGAGCCAGAATCCAGCGGAAAAGTTCAAAAGGCTCTTACTGATCAGCTGCTGAACAGCGGGGTCATTGGTATGCAGTAGGTTGTCTGTGTGCCCCTCGGGATCATACGTAAACCGTTTTAATCCGGCATTCAAACCAAAGGATAGCCGGAGGTTGTTTTGGGTTAACGGAAAGTTGTAGGCAAAGGTTAAGGCGCCTGCACTTTGTTCCAAGGGGCCAGTTTGGTCCTTGCTGAGTAGTAAGCCCAAGGCGACTCTACTGCCGGTTACTTTTCGTCTTTGGCGATACCTGATACTTTGTTGATTCAGCGTGGTATGTCCAGAGAAGTAGGTGGTTTTGGGCGCTCCTTCAAAATCACTCCATTGACTTCGATGGCCAGCTTGCAGATAAATGAAGTCCTCTGTTCCGGCTACTCCAGGGTTGATATGGTATGGATTGATGGAGAACTGTGTATACTGTGGGAGTTGCTGGGCATGCAGGTTTTGCAAAAAGCAAAAAGCAATCAGGCTAGATAGAAGTCTTAGGTTTTTATAATTGATCATAGTGCTTTTAAATTAGAATAGGTTACCGGATGATAGTTACGTGGCCTGTGACTGGCTTCAGACCGAATTGATTAAGATCTACGACGTAGTAATAGGTAGCCAGTGGCAGTGCTGTTCCATTTCTACTTCTTCCATCCCAATCATTTTGATAAGCTTGGGCCTGATAAACGGTTGCCCCCCATCGATTGTAAACGGTGACGGTAGATTCAGGGTAACGACCAATATCACCAATGTACCAGGTGTCGTTTCTCCCATCTCCGTTAGGGGAAAAGATAGCGGTAGGATCAATTTGGAAAATGACTTCCACCGGAATCTCTACTGTTTCACTGCAAGCGCCCGCATCTACTTGTACGCGGTAAATCGTATTCTCTTCCGGATAAACCCAAGTGTTGGTACTCCCGGTCTCTATAATCCGACCGGTACCATCCTTCCAGATGGGGAAGTAACCTTCATCATCTGGCCAAATATCAATATCTATGCTCAGTTCTTGTTCATTCCCTTCTTCTATCTCATGCGGCCCACTTGGCGTAACAAGCAAACTAATCACCGTTACCGTAATCGGCAGCCGAGGACTTTCACAATCCGTCAAAGTTTGACTGACCCAGTAGTTGTATCGCTGCCCCTGCTTGGTTTCAATGAGTGGAGGAGAAATAGTGGTGTCTTGGTTAGGATGATCATACCATCGAAGATTTTGACCGCTAACAAGTTGTTGAAGATCTAAGGAAGAATCACCTACGCATAGAGTGGGTAAGTCTGTTATCTCCGGCGCTTCTGGAATCGGTTTTACAATCAATTCAACAGGAACCCGGGGGCTTTCACAGGCATTTTCTTGTTGACTAACCCAATAGGTATGCGTCTGTGGAATAGAAGCGTCGATAGTGGGAGCCACACTAGTTCCTGTACTATCGTTCTCATCTGTAAACCAGCGTAGATTAGTGCCGCTTACAAGGCTGTTCAGATTGGGAGCAGCTGTATTAGCGCAAATGGGAGGACTAGGTGTTACCATCGGGGGGGAGGAAATGGGCAGAACCCTAAGTCGTATAGGTATTCTAGGTCCCTCACAAGCATTTTCTGTTTGGCTGACCCAGTACTCAAAGGTGCCACTATTGTCGGTGGGGATAATCGGAGGAGTACTCGAAGCCGATGTCGCATCTGCAGAACTGTACCAACTCAAATCCGCCCCATCCACAAAGCTGCCCAATTCGGGACTGGCCGCTCCGACACAAATGTCTGGTGGCATAGTGATGCTTGGGGCCGAAGGGGGGGCAACAACCGTGTAAGAGACAGCTACCCGCGGGCTTTCGCAAGTACCTGAGGATTGACTCACCCAGTACGTAAAGGTGCCTGGGACAGTTCCATCGGAACTAGGGGGGGATGAACTTCCGGTACCACCGTTTTCTGATAGATACCAAAGCAGGTTGGAGCCATTGACTAAGGAGGCTAGGTCTGGCACGGCTTCGCCTGCGCAAAGCGTAGGAGCGGAACGTATGTCCGGTGCTGCGATACTTGTATTGATCGTATAACGCAATTCTACTTTTGGGCCTTCACAGCCACTGACTTGGTCGCTGACCCAAACGCTATAGGTGCCAGGCGTGCTAGTATCCATCACTGGTGGAGTAGCAGTTCCATTGGTAGCGGTTTCAGATGGATACCAGGTAATTTGGGTACCGTTAACAAAATTATTTAGGTTTAGTGGAGGGGCATCGGGGCAGAGGGCCGGAACGCTACTAACGCTAGCTACGGGTATGTTTTGCGCAAGGGCTGGAACATTTACCGTGACCGTATCTCGACAAATGTATTCCGAAGTTAGTATAACCTCTTGATCCACAGCAGTATTTTGTAAGCTGAAGAAAGGATCCAAGCAGTTGGTACACGACAAATGGGTAGTAGGTGTCCAATCAACACCTGCCAAGGTTCTGCCGTTTTTATGGCTAGCTTCTAGTTGGATTTCGGTATCTGTACAATCCCAGTTATCCGGAAGTGAGAGAAAGGCTTTAAATTGATAGGCAGATTTTTGGGCATAGTTATTTTCGTAGTTCAATTCGTTTTCCCCGCTAGGGGGGAACTCAGAATTCACCGTCATCACATTGCCATCTGGCATGGGCCAGATAGGTGGGAAAGAGGTAGCCCCGAAATCATTGAATACCGCCCAAACCTGATCAAGCCAAGGTTTGGTAGAGGGCAGAATGGCGATGAACTTTTCGGAATTATCTTTTCCATAGACAATCTTATCTAAGAAATAGGTCCCGAGTATCTTAGGGGTAGGCGCGGCATTGCGCGGGTCTTCATCGTAGAAGGTGACCGGCATGCCCATTCGGATCGTATCAAAACCATCATTGAACATTTCAAAGACTATTCGGAGACTATCTTGCTTGTAACAATCCACGCGATTTATCTTTAGGCGTCCATCAATGGTTGGATCCAATACGGGGAGCAGGAATGGCCCACAAGTATCCGTACAGGTGGGGCCGTTTTTGGCGATTAAAGTGATGTAGTAGTCCCCTGGTTCGAGGAAGGTGTGATGTAGACTCGTATCATTAGAGATGAAGTCAGGTTGAGCGGGTGTCATGCCATCATAAGGTTCATGTCGCACCGTCCACTCGAAATCAGTGGCATTTACAGATCTATTGGTAAACAAGACGGAGTCTAGCATTTTACCCCGAGACTGTTTGGAGGCAATTAATCTCACGTTAGGGGTGAAGCGGGCGTCGATGCCTAGGCAGGTGACCCGAACGGTACGGGAATAAGAAGCGAAGCAAGTCGGGTCTGCGCTATTCCAAGCTTTGAGGTATACCCGATATTTGCCGGGGTCCAGGAAGGTATGTGTGAGATTTGGGCCCGTACCAATGGGGGTGGTGGAGGGTGTGTACCCCTTTAGCCAAGCCACGGGGTAATTAAAGCCGGGATGCCCAAGTGCCTCCACGTACCACTCGTAGGAATCAATACCCGTCCCTAGTGTGGAACTAGTGAAATCAATGGCTACATTGGGCTCTGGGTAGCGTTCGCTGATGGCATATTCAATGCTAAAATCAGCACTGCAAGGTTGTAGGCAAGCGTCATTGTTGCTTGGCGCCTCCACTGCAAGGTTGATGCGCTGGTTATCTATCACGAATAGCATCTTGTCTGCCTGACCTTGGGTAAATTCGCTGGGGCAGCTGCTATAGTCCATGAAGTTGGAAGTCATGTCCGGGACGTCGGTGGTGAAAATGCCGTTGCTATAGTTCGAAAGGGTATCTGAATCGCAGGTATTTTGATTGCACCCCACTTTACTATTGTCTGGAGGGGTGTCACAAATACCGTCTCCATCCACTAGGCAGTCGTCGTTTTTACATCCACCAGTAAAGGTATGGGCCAAGGACATATAGTGGCCAATTTCGTGAGCCAGCAGGGCAGAGCCTAGTCCTGCTACGACTACACCATCCGTCTTGGCTTCAGGTCCCACAACGCCGCCTGGCCCTCCGGAATATCCACCAAGCCCATGGTCACGATTCCACCAGCTGCTGCCTGTATAGGATTGTTCTATTTCGGTGTCGAGATGAGCCACTACCCAGACATTTAAATAATAGCGAGGATCCCATTGCCCTTGGGTTTTAAGTTTGGCGTCCTCCAGGTCGACATCCATGTTTTCATAATCCGTTCGCCAACGCACGATACCGTTGGTCAGCCCTCCATCTGGCGCCCGTTGGGCTAAGCAAAACTCTATTTGGGTGTCAACCCCTCTTGTTCCACCGCTATAGTCGTCCCCGGCTGGGTTATTGTGCGAGTGAGAAAAGGCATTGTTAAGGGAGGCTACAGCCGTTTCTACTTGAGCATTAGTTATAGCCGGATCATATTCTAATAGGTGAAATACGATCGGAATGGTCCGAATGGGGGCCATGGACTTGGTTTGGACTTCATTTTGCCACTTTCGGAATTGCTTGGCGATAAGGGTTCGTTGGGAATGATCGGCCTGTTCATGATGACCGCAGAAGGCGTGACTATTTGTCCTGAAAGAATTGTTATGAGGTGCATGTTCGTTAGTTTGACCATCTAAGAAGTAGGTAGAGATAAGTAAAAAGATTACAGTTGAAAAAGACCGCATGAGGAATGATTTTACTCAATTAAAGAGGTTACTATTGATTAGTTTTCAACCGTTTAGCGAAATGCGTAGCATTCCTTCGGTTTAGGAAATGGGGAACCTGATTGGGCAGAAAAAGCTTTAGCAATTGCGTAGGCTTTGGCCACAATCAAGCATGCAGGTCGATTGGATATGGATGGTATTTTGTGTTGGATAACCCGGAGGCTATCTCTCGAAGGGAGAGGCGGTACGTGTCACTAGGTACAGCGTTTATAGCTGATCCTTGAAAATGTATCGGACGCTTATCACAGGCCCTCTGTTTTTATAAATATGAAATAGGTGTGCAGAAAACTTAAAGTGGGGTTGAGTTTAAACTGGAGTGGATTTGGGTATGAAAAACTTGCTGGGATAGTAAGTGCTTTAGAAACGTCGGAGGACCGGTAAATTATTGCGCTTGTACCTTCTTTTTTACAGTATGGTAGCTGTTTACTAGAAAGTGGTATCTTGCCCGAGTCCCGATAGTAATTATTGAACCCATAAGCTATGCCATCCAATCCAATAGGAACGATTATTCTAGGAGCAGGTGCTTCCTCCCGGATGGGAGAGCCGAAGCAATTATTGAAATGGCAAGGAGAGACTTTGGTGCAGCGTGCCATTCGTCAGGCTGAAGCCCTACAGCTAGGACCGGTGGTGCTGGTCCTAGGTGCGAATGCGGATTTAATCGAAGCCCAGCTGGTGAAAGGCAGGTATGCTGTAGCCCACAATGAGGGCTGGGCAAGTGGGATGGGAAGTTCAATCGCCTGTGGTCTACAAGCCCTCTTGCATTCTTCAAATCCACTGGCTGGAGTATTGATCACTTTGGTGGATCAACCACTCATTGAAACGGCTAATTTGCAAAGCCTGATAAAAAAATTTAAAAAAAATAATTCGCCTATTGTGGCTGCCTATTATGGGGACACCCTTGGCGTACCCGCCCTATTTTCTGCCGACTTATTCTCGGAACTCCTAACTTTATCTGGCCAAAAAGGAGCTAAAGCAATTATTAGTAAGTACAGCGAATCCCTAGCAAAACTGGACCTTCCCGCCGCAAAACTCGATCTAGACACACCAGAGGAGTGGCAAAGCTTTCTCCAAAGAAAAAACTTTGGAAACTATTGAACTAATGAAAGTTTCCAGCGTTTTATGTAAGATTTAAAACTTCAAAGTATACCTACTCAACTACTACAGCAAATCTCGATTTGCAGTTAGTACTACAGCACTAGACTATAAGATCAAAACAGCAAATGGAGCCGAAACAACAAATTGTCACCAAGGCTAGGGATCTCTTTATGCGCTATGGGATCAAAAGCATCTCCATGGATGACCTGGCAAGAGAGCTGGGAATGTCCAAAAAGACGGTATATCAATACGTAGAAAATAAAGCAGATCTGATTCAGAATGTCTTTGAAAATCACCTGGAAGAGGAGAAACAGGTTTTGGCAGAATACCGCTTAGAAGCGATGAACGCGATTGATGAGATGTTAAAGATTGCCCGACATATGATTCGGGAGTTGCGAACGTACTCCGTCACGGTATTGTATGATCTTCAGAAGTACTACCGCGGCACCTGGCAATTAATGAGTAATGTGCACGAGCAGCATTTCTTCCGTGTGATCAAGGATAATTTGGACAGAGGGATTGCGGAAGGTGTATACCGTCAGGATATGAATCCAGACATTGTGGCTCGCTTATATATATCGAAGTCCTCTTCCGCGGCGGATCAAGAATGTTTCCCTTTGACGGAATACCCCGTTGAGGAACTATTCATCGAATTGATGAATTATCATTTGCACGGGATTGTATCCCAGAAAGGTCGGGAAACAATGGAAGAAGCCCTGAACGCATGGGTGGAAGAAACAAAATGAAAAATTTAGAAAACACTACAATAATGAATTCCATGTTAAGGAAATTACTGCCGATTGTTGTGATGGCATCTCTCTCCCTAACGGCCTGGAGCCAAGCTGGCTCACCCATGAGTTTAGATGATGCCATTAAGTATGCACTAGATCAAAGCAATACGGTTAAAGGTGCCCGCATCAACCTCGTGGATGCCGAACAGCAGATCGTAGAGCGCCGTTCCATTGGGCTACCTCAGCTCACTGGAAATTTGAATTTTCAGCGCTATTTGAAATTACCCGTCCAACCCCTACCAGCTAGTTTTCAGGTATTCGGAGCCGCCTTTACGGATTTGGCTCCTTTTCTCTCTGAAGAAACCTTGGCACTGTTGAATCAAGGCGGCGGAGAGGGGAATAGCGATGGCGTGTCCTTCTTTTTGAAGAACAACTTCAATGCTACATTGAATCTGGATGCCATGATCTTTGATGGAAGTTATTTTGTCGGACTTCAGGCTGCCAAGGCCTATCGTTCCTATGTGTCTCAGGATCTGCTTTCAAAAGAAAGGGAAGTTCGTAATGCTACCATCGATGCTTATTTACCCGTTTTGGTTTTGCAAGAAAATATGGGTTTGATCGAGAAGAACATTGCCAATCTCGAGAAACTACTTTTTGAAACAACGGAGTTGTATAAAGCGGGGTTTGCAGAGCAGTTGGATGTGGATCGCTTGCAGTTATCGCTAGTCAATCTCGAAACACAACAGGAGAATCTTGAGCGTCAGCGGAGCCTAGCCTTGAATGGACTTAAGTTTGCCATGCAATACCCCTTGGAGGAGACCTTAGAAGTGAGTGGCGAACTCGATGAAATAATCAATGATAATTCAGTCGACATAATCGCGGAAGACTTGGTGGTGACCAATCGACCAGAGATTGGCCTTCTAGAGCAGGGGATAAAGCTCAATGAATTAAATGTACGACTCCAACGTAGCGGCTACCTACCTACCTTAAGAGCTTTTGCCGTGGCGCAAGAATCTTTCCAAGGAAATACTTTTTCAGATGGTTTTTGGGCACCAACGGTCTACGTGGGAGCGAGCTTGAGTATTCCCATCTTTGATGGTTTGTACAAAAAAGCAACGATTCAGCGGGCTAAGCTAGACGTGGAACAGGCCAGGTTACAGAAAGACAACTTGCAGCGCGGTATAAACTTGGAGCTGACCAACGCCAGAACGAGTTACCAAAACGCCACTGAGCTTCTGGCCAGTCAAGAACGCAACATGGAACTCGCACAGCGCATCTACGACACAACACAGATTAAATATAGAGAAGGAGTGGGCTCCAGTCTCGAGGTATCTCAAGCTGAGCAAAGTCTCTACAATACCCAAAGTAATTACATTCAGGCTCAGTACGATCTGGTGCAGGCCATCATGAATGTAAAGAAAGCGCTAGGTAAGATCTAAGCGCTCCAATTAATTCACTTTCAACCTTAACAAAGACTTTTAAAATCATATACGATGAGATACCTGTCAAGTATAATCCTACTAGCTCTTTTATTGGCCGGATGTCAGCCTACTACCTCTGAAACTACGGATGCAATCCCTGAGGATCTAGCAGGGAAAAAGGCCTTATTGGATACCAAAAGACAAGAGTTAAAGACACTGTCCAACATGATCGCTCAATTGGAAGAGCAGATCGCAGAGGAAGATCCCACCGTAAGAAAGCGTACGAAACTAATCACTACCGTGGCAGCTGAGCAAAAAGACTTTAGTCACTACGTGGAAATTCAAGGAGCTGTGAAATCTGATGACCTAGTGGACGTGACCAGCGAAATGGCTGGACGTATCCTCTCGCTGAAGGCAAAAGAAGGACAGCAAGTACGCAAAGGACAATTGATTGCGGAACTAGATTTGGAACAGCTGAAAAAGCAGATGGCTGAATTACAGACTTCGATTGATTTAGCCACCACGGTATATGAACGTCAAAAAAGATTATGGGATCAAAATATTGGTTCAGAAATGCAGTATCTGCAGGCCGAAAGCGATAAAGAAAGGTTAGAAAAAAGTATGGAGACACTGGAATTCCAGCTGACCAAAGGCAAGGTTTATGCGCCTATCTCTGGAGTGGTAGAAAGAGAAGTGCTCCAAAGTGGGGAGATCGCTTCGCCGGGATTGCCTATCCTACAGATATTGAATACAAGTAGACTCAAAGTAGTAGCTGATGTTCCTGAGAGCCTCCTGCGAAGTGTTAAAGTGGGAGAGACGGTGAATATCCAATTTCCTGCGCTCGATATAGAACGGAAAGCAAGAGTGAGCCGCATTGGTGCTACGATTGATCCGGCTAATAGAACCTTCTCCGTTGAAGTCAACTTGGGATCCGCTAAAGGAGGGCTAAAACCTAACTTGCTGGCTAATATGATGATCAAAGACTATGCGGTAGAAGATGCAGTCGTCATTCCCTTGCACTTGATTCAGCAGGAAGTGGGTGGTAAGGACTTTGTTTTTGTGGTCGGCGACGAGGATGGTGATAAGGTGGCGAAGAAAGCCTATATCCAAATGGGCTTTACCTATAAAGGAGAGGCTCTGATTGAACAAGGTTTGGAAGGGGGTGAACAATTGATCGCTGAAGGGAACCGTGGCTTGACGGAGAACGCCTTAGTCGAATTGCAGACTGCGGCTAATCCAACTGTTTCCAATAATTAATCCTGTTCCTCTCGACTAAAGTATAGACCAATGAAAGAAATAAAAGATAAACTGCAGGAGATATATCGGAATTTTTCTCCAACTACCTGGGCGGTGGACAATGGAACCAGTGTTTTCATTCTAACCTTTATGGTACTGCTTTTTGGGGTACAGTCATACCGGGATATTCCGAAGGAGCAGTATCCGGAGATTGATCTGCCGACGGTGTACATCAACACGCCCTATTTTGGTAACTCGGCTACAGATATAGAGAATTTGGTTACCCGACCAATTGAGAAGGAACTACAGGGCCTGGAAGGCTTGAAGAATATCCTTTCTACAAGTATTCAAGATTATTCGGTGATCACCGTCGAGTTCGAGTCGGGGGTGGATATAGATGAAGCGACGGATAAGGTGAAGGATGCCGTAGACATGGCGAAAGCCGATTTGCCTAATGACCTGGATCAAGATCCATTGGTGATGGAGGTAAACTTATCGGAATTGCCTATTGTAACGGTTAACGTTTCGGGAGATTACTCCAATGATGAACTACGAGAATACGCGGAGTATCTACAAGATAAGTTAGAGTCATTGGATCAGGTGAATGATGTGGATATGAAGGGAGACCTGGAGCGGGAAGTGAAGGTAGATGTAGATCTACTGAAGATGGAAAGTATGCAGGTGAGCTTCTCAGATATTGCCCAGGCGATCCAGACGGAGAACTTGACCATGTCAGGTGGGGAGATTGTGGCAAACGACTTCCGGAGAGCTATCCGGGTGAAGGGGGAGTTTGAAAGAGTGAGTGAGTTAGAAAATGTGATTGTGAAGAGTGAATATCGCCAACCTGTTTTCTTACGCGATATTGCCAAAGTAACCTTTGGATATAAAGAACGAACCTCTATCGCTCGTTCGGATGGCTTACCAGTAATTTCCTTGGATATCATTAAGCGGAAGGGAGAAAACCTACTGTCTACGGCGGACCGCATTAAAGAGGTGGTCGATGAAGCCGTAACTACCTTCCCTGAGGACTTGAAGGTGAGTTTATTCAATGACCTCTCGGTATATACGCGCAATGAGGTAAACAACTTGGAAAACAGTATCATATCCGGGGTGATTCTCGTGGTATTGGTACTACTGTTCTTCTTGGGACTACGGAATGCCTCCTTTGTAGGATTAGCTATTCCACTATCTATGTTGATTGGGATTATGTGGTTAGGGATTACAGGCGTGACCTTAAACATTGTGGTGTTATTTGCCTTGATCCTAGCCCTGGGGCTACTGGTGGATAATGCTATCGTAGTGGTGGAGAATGTCTATCGATATATGCAAGAGGGCTATGAGCCCGTCACTGCTGCCAAGCGTGGAGCAGGGGAGGTAGCTGTGCCGATTATTGCTTCGACAGCAACGACCCTGGCTGCCTTTATTCCCTTAGCATTCTGGCCCGGTCTAGTGGGCTCCTTCATGAAGTATTTCCCGATTACCCTGATTATCGTATTAAGTTCTTCTCTTTTTGTGGCCTTGGTTATTAACCCCGTCTTTACGCGGACTTTCATGAAAGTGGACGAAAGAGAAGATGATCCCGCTGTGCGCCGGCGCAAGAGGAACAACATCTTGATCTTCATCGGGGCCATGGTGGTTTTAACGGTGATTGGGTTGGTGACAGGTACCATTTGGGTCCGCAACCTATTTGGATTGGTGGCGATACTGTCAGCCTTGAACTATTTTGTGCTGCGTTCTGCCTCCTTTGGCTTTCAAAATAAGGTACTTCCAGTACTGGAAAGTGGCTACAATACTTTTCTAAATTGGGCGCTACGAATCCCTGCTTTGATCTTTGGTGGGACCTTCATGCTATTGATTTTTTCTTTGATGCTATGGTCTCGCTATGGCCCGGAAATAGAATATTTTGCGGGGGGGCAACCCATCTATGTTAATGCCTTTGTTGAATTGCCACTAGGTAAAGACATTGAAGCCACCAACAAGCTAATGCGGGAACTGGAGACCAAGGTGCAAGAGGTGATAGAGCCCTATGATCAGATCGTGGAGGCGGTTCTATCTCAGATCGGAGAAAATACTTCGGATCCCAATACACCACCTGAACCAGGGGCATCTCCAAATAAGGCTCGACTAACGGTGCAGTTCGTAAAAACAGAGGATAGAGGAGGTATCAATACTTTTACCGTCATGGATGAGATCCGGAATGCCATGCAAGGGTATCCTGGAGTTCAAATTTCCGTGGACAAAAATGCCGATGGCCCTCCTACCGGCAAGCCGATCAACTTGGAAATACGTGGCGATGATTTGGATAAGCTGTTGACACTGTCGCAAGAAGTGATGGCTTACATAAACGATCAGAATATCCCAGGGATTGAAGAATTGAAATCAGATGTTCAACTCGGTAAACCTGAATTGATCATCAATGTAGATCGAGAGGCGGCCCGTAGATATGGAGTTTCTACCTTTGCCATTGCTGATGCCTTGCGAACATCTGTATTTGGTTTGGAAGTGAGCCAATTCAAGCAAGGGGAAGATGAATACCCGATTTATATCCGCTTGGATGAGAGTTATCGTTATGATGTGGATTACTTGATGAATCAAAAGATAACCTTCCGAGATATGGCTACCGGGCAGATTGCACAGGTGCCAATATCTGCCGTTGCCAATGTTCAATATACGAGTACCTACTCCGCAGTTAAGCGAAAGGATCTTGAACGAATGGTCACGATTTATTCGAATGTGGTGGAAGGTTACAATGCGATTAATATCGTTGATGAATTGAGGGGATTAATGAGTAGTTATGATCTACCAGAAGGGTTTTCCTATGAGTTTACCGGTGAACAGGAACAACAGGCACAGGACCAGGAATATCTATCCTCTGCCTTCCTAGTGGCTATTTTCTCAATCTTTATTATTCTAGTCACTCAGTTCAATAGTATCATCTCGCCTTTTATCATTATTCTCTCTGTCGTTTTTAGTACGATCGGTGTATTCCTGGGCTATGTCTTCTTTGGCGGTACTTTCTCCATGATCTTCTCGGGTGTGGGGATTATATCGCTGGCGGGGGTTGTGGTCAACAATGCCATTGTACTGATTGATTATATCAATTTGCTGGTGCAGCGGCGGCGTGAGTCTTTAGGAATAGATAATATGATGGGTTTGGAGCCTTCTGATGTAAAGAATGCGATCATACAAGGTGGGGCAACACGATTGCGACCGGTATTATTAACGGCCATTACCACCGTGCTTGGCTTGGTACCATTGGCCATTGGATTCAACTTCAATTTCTTTACGCTGATCTCTGAATCTGATCCTCATATCTTCATCGGAGGTGACAATACTGCACTTTGGGGTCCAATGGCTTGGACGGTGATCTATGGTTTGATTTTTGCCACATTCTTGACATTGATAGTGGTACCCTCCATGTACTGGTTGGCCTATCGGATGAAGGCATTTTTTATCCGAATCTTTAGCAGGAAGCGTACCCCTACGGTTAAGCCGACGGCGGGGTAGAGGAGTAGAAAGTGATAAGTTCTCCCTGAGTATAGGGCTAAAACATATTAAGAATTAAATTTATAGGATAGCTTAGAAGGGCTGGGCAATTTTGTCCAGCTTTTTTTTATTTTTTTTTAGAAATTTCGAAAGATATAAAAGCTTGATTAGTAGAGTATTAGTGTTTTGAAAGCGAGAATATCTACTTTGGGGAGCTGTGACAAATTATAGCTAGTTCTATTGAAGTGCTTGTTTTTTTAATTTGATAATCAATTGTTTGTGATGATAGGTGAGTTTGTGTGGCGTTTTTATTGTGTCACAAATTTGATTTTTTGAAGTAAAAGCTGAGCGCGATATTCTGTTACTTTGAGATATCAAAACAGGGAAATACAAAAAACCTGGACCCAATACAATCATTTATTAGCCTTTCTTGGTCTCACAAATTGACATTTTGTATCTCGAAATAAAGAACTAATTGGGTGAGTGTTTGTTCATAGTTTTTGTTTTTATTCTCCCCCGATAAATTCGGGGGTTTTTTTTCTCCCCAATCTGCGAACCTTCAATCGTAGGTTCTTATTTCAACCTTTCTTTCTATTTAGTTCCTAAGCTTAAAGTTAGTCTTTTTCTTAAGATTGTTGAAAGGAATTTACCTCTTCATTTTGAGATGTACTATTCGACATTATCACTTCGATATATAAAGAACTTAGTGTTGTTCATAGTGTTTGTTTTATTCCCCCGATTGAATCGGGGGTTTTTTCTCCCTCTGGAAGCAGAGGACCTAGCTTTGACATTATCATTTTGATACATAAAGAACTTAGTGTTGTTCATAGTGTTTGTTTTATTCCCCCCCGATTGAATCGGGGGTTTTTTCTCCCTCTGGAAGCAGAGGATTTAGCTTTGACATTATCATCTCGATACATAAAGAACTTAGTGTTGTTCATAGTGTTTGTTTATTTCAACCCCGATTCGTCGGGGTTTTTTTCCCTCTTAAAGTAGAGGCAACCAATTGACATTATCATCTCGATATATAAAGAACTTAGTGTTGTTCATAGTGTTTGTTTTATTTCAACCCCGATTCGTCGGGGTTTTTTTTTGTCCAATTCTCATCTTTTGCCTACCTATGTTGTTGTAAGAGCGAAAAGAATTTGTCCCTTCTAATTTTCTAAAGAACTTTCTATGTTGATTGATTTAAAGCATTTGAGAGAAGAGTATTCTTCTAGTTCATTGGAGTTAGCAGATGCACCGGCAAAACCCATAGAGCTATTTGAGCAGTGGATGCAAGAAGCTATACAAGCTAAACTACCGGAACCCAATGCCATGACGCTGGCTACTTGTAAACCGGATGGGTTTCCGGCCGCAAGGGTGGTTTTGTTAAAAGGATTAAGTGAGGCAGGCTTCATTTTTTACACCAACTATAATAGCAACAAGGGGCAAGAATTGGCGGCAAATCCGCGGGCTGCATTAGTTTTCTTATGGTTAGAACTGCAACGCCAGGTTCGGATAGAGGGGAAGGTAGAAAAGATTGCGCCATCCGCTTCTGAGACCTATTTCCAATCTCGGCCAAAAGGGAGTCAAATTGGGGCGGCGGCTTCCCCACAAAGCGCTGTCATAGCTGGTAGAGAGGTATTAGAAGAGAATGTGAAAGCATTGGAACTGAAATATGCAAATCAAGAGCAACTACCGCGCCCAGCTCATTGGGGGGGATATATTGTGAAACCTACCCGCATTGAATTTTGGAAAGGTAGAGCTAGCCGCTTACACGATCGTTTAGTGTACGTTAAAAAAGAAGAGAGGCTAGGGGAGCAGCAATGGAAGATCGAAAGGCTTGCTCCTTAAGGAAAGGAAAGCCAAGGGGAAAAGTGGAACTCAGCAGCCAGTGAGGGTTACTAACTGGCTACTGAACTCGATGCTAGCTTAGCAGAAATGATCAAAAGCCATTTTCAGGTTTTGAGCAATTAGCTCCGCTGGTCTACCTTCTATATGGTGTCGTTCGATAAAATGAACTAACTTTCCATCTTTAAACAATGCAATGGACGGAGATGAAGGAGGGTAAGGAAGCATATATTCTCTAGCCTTCTCCGTAGCCTCAAGGTCTACTCCGGCAAATACAGTTGTCAATTCATTGGGCTTTTTTGCGCCAGACTCCAAAGCCTTTTTTACACCTGGGCGTGCCATAGCCGCAGCGCAGCCACACACAGAATTCACCACCACTAGTGTAGTGCCTTCTTTCTTATCAAGCGTATCAATCACTTCTTGAGCTGATTTCAAACTGACGAAACCAACGCTGGTCAGATCTTCTGCCATTGGGGCAGTTATTTCTTCTGGATATCGAGACATCACTATTGATTTTGATTTATTGTATACAAACTTACATTATCATTCGCACAAATCCACGTTTAAGGTATACAATTCAATGACCTGGATTGTTTAGGCTGTGCTCGCGATTTATCTCAGGGCTGAAAAGAAATTGTAAATTGGCTTTGTTCATAAGTCGGGAAAACTTGATAAAAGTCAGTTCTTTTCCTAGGAATAGACGGAAACATTACATACATATTTACGTTAACCCGAATATGTTGACAATGGCTTGCGAAAACCCTATTTTTAGCGCCATGCTCAAAAACACTATGATGTCTAGTTTGAAAGAAACTTCTTTAGTAAGTATGGCTTCTAGATTTTTACCCCTGACCGTATTCCTCCTATTTGTTGCTTGCACCAATGATAGTCTAGGCGAACCCCAAATGGGCGATTGTGATAACCTGGATGTGACCTATGTTAGCCTCATTAAGCCCATCATAGATGAGAGCTGCGCTTACAGTAACTGTCACCTTGATACAGCTCCAGGCATTTACACCTCCTACAATGGCCTGCTGCCCTCCCTCGAAAATGGCGAATTTCGCAATAGAGTACTGAATCTCAAGGATGACCCAACCTTGGGCATGCCGCCCGACTTTAGCCCTGCTAACAAACCTTCCAGCTTGACGGAGGATCAACTCAATTTGATTCGCTGCTGGCTTGACAATAACTTCCCTGAAGAATAAATATTGAATCCCCATGGCAAAATACTTCTATAGCCTTTTGATCTGCCTGATCAGCTGCAGCCTTTTATCTGCCCAGGAAAAGATCTATCAAACTTTTAAGGATACCAGAGTAATCAATGCTCAATCCGTAGAGACGCTTGCTAAACGAAAATTAGACTTTCGCATTAGCCACCGCTTTGGTGACCTCGCCGGAGATAACGGCGGATATAAGACCTTTTTTGGTCTGGATAACGCCAGCGATATCCTGATTGGTGTGGATTATGGCGTGACCGATAACTTGACGGTTGGTCTACATCGTACCAAAGGTGCAGGTTCTATGCCGGATGGTAGTTCTGGCCTTCGACAACTATTAAATGGTATAGTTAAGCTGCGATTTTTGCAACAAACAGCAGATAATAAGGTGCCGGTATCGATGGCCCTGGTGGGGGTAGCCTCTTTATCCACCGCAGAGAAAATTGAAGACAATCCGGACATCATCCGAAGCTTTCCCAAGTTTGCACATCGCATGGCTACCCATGCTCAGCTACTGATTGCCCGAAAATTCTCCGACCGTTTTTCTTTGCAATTAATTCCTGGCTTCACACAAAGAAACCTGGTACCATTTGAAGATGAAAATGGCATATTTTCTCTCGGATTAGCGACTAGGGTTCAGATTACGAAAGTCATGGCTTTGATTGGGGATGTCACTTTCCCATTTTCAGAACGCCGGACGACTGCCAATGGTTTTTACACCCCGCTGGGTTTGGGTTTGGAGTTTGACACAGGTGGGCACGTTTTTCAAATCAATTTGACGAATGCCACCGGCTTAATGGAAACTGATTACATTCCTTACACGACTACCAATTGGGGCGATGGGGAATTTAGACTAGGTTTTACCATTTCTCGTTTGTTTAACCTGTAATAATCCCTCTTTTTCTATGAAAGCTATAGTACTTACGTTTTCTGCTTTAATGCTTTGCATGTTGATGGCTTGGAGATGGCCAGCGAGCGAAACCACAGGGATGGATAAGCAGGGAGCATCTACCTGGACTTTAACCAAAGATAAAGCTGTAAATGAAGTGTTGTTACGTTTGGGAGATGAACCATTGCCGCACCCGGTGGATACTAATATGAAGTGGGTGTCGGCCCGAGCAGGGGAGGAACTGGTAAAATATGGCTTTGGTCGAGGCCCTGGAGGATTCAAAACTTCAAGACAGAGCAAACACTTCGTCTGTACTTCTTGCCACAATTTGGAAAAAGAAGACCCCGATCTATCTGTGTCCGATCCACAAGCTAGACTTTTATACGTCAAAGATAATGGCCTTCCATTTTTGCAAGGTACCAGCCTTTACGGTGCTGTAAATCGGACTCAATTCTATAACGGGGACTATCGAAAAAAGTATGGAGACCTCGTCAATGCCGCACAAAACGATATCCGAGAAGCTATCCAGCTCTGTGCCGAAGAATGTGCACAAGGACGCCGCTTGCGTGACTGGGAAGTGGAGTCGATCCTAGCCTATTTTTGGGAACTGGGCTTGAAAATGGATGACCTCATTCTGAGTGACCCGGAGTGGCAGGAGGTGGAAAATGCCTTGAATGGGAATGGCGATCAGGAAGGGGTCGTGCGAATGATTAAGCGACGATACCTAGCGGCCTCTCCGGCTACCTTTGTCACTCCTCCTAAGGATCGGAAAGTAGGTTATGAATTGGAAGGGAATGTGGAAAATGGGCAGCTGATCTATGAACTAAGTTGCTTGCACTGCCATGAAAATGGTCGATATGCTTTTTATCGTTTGGATGATTCTAAGTTTTCCTTTAAGCACCTGGATCGTCATTTTAGCCGATACACCCGCTATTCCGTGTATCAGGTGGCTCGCTATGGTACTTCTCCCTTAAATGGCAAGCGCGCCTACATGCCGAACTATACATTGGAGAAGATGAGCAATCAACAAATGGAGGACCTTCGGGCCTACGTCAAACAAATGCGGAAGTAGGTGATTTGGATGGTATTCCAAACAATTTTTCTGTTAAAATCCTCCTGCTTTTCGCAAGAGAAATCCTATCTTCATCCACTGTCGAAAAAATTATACCAGAACTATACCGCCACGATGAGGTATAGCCTATTGTTTGAAAGCTATCAAAACGCGAGCTACGCATGCAAAAACTAATTCTATCTTGCTTATTCTGGTCAATGATTTGCGCTCCAATCTTCTCTCAAGTTAGCCTGGAAGGTAGCTGGGTGGGAACGATCACAGCCGGGGGCATCAACTCTAAGCAATCCTATAAGTTTGAATTGGTCCTGGCACGTTCTGGGAAAAATACCTTAAAGGGCAGATCCTTTGTCTATGTCTCTCCTAGTGAAGTGATTGAGATGGATATTGAAGGAAAGCTCTACGGGGATCAATCTATCTACCTGGAGGACTTGTTCTACCTTCCTTCGGAAGGGCGAGAAACCACCCCGCCCTATGATCGCAAATATGAATTGATATTTAACCGAAGTATCTGGGATAGTAACCTGGAAGGCTTTTGGCAAGAAAAGCGACCGGACCCCTTCTTCCCCATGCGAAGTCGTGGGCGTATCTTTTTGAAAAAGAAGAAGGCAAGTGGAGCGTAGCTCATGTTTGGCCATCACACGGTAGGTGGAAAATCGCCCCTTTTTGCTGATATTTCATTGCTTTCCTGGACTGTATCTTCTGGGTATGGCCTGCGAAAATCGCCTCGTCTCAGCAAAAAATAACACTTTTCTCCTCCAAAGCCCCCACTCTTCCCTTAAAACAGTTTGACGAGAATCATAGCTGTTGCTGATCTCCATCACCCAAGCTGGTATTCATTAGTCTTATCTTTTCGGTACGACTAAATCTTGAACGCTTATGAATATCAAGGTGAAAGACCTGATGGTAAAGTCAGTCATTACAACTTTACCCCACAAAACAGTTGGACACTCCCAATCCATTATGGCCAGGAATAAGATAAAATCCATTCCCATCGTCAATAGTGAAATGGAATTGGAAGGCATAATCACTTCTTCCGATATCCTGAAGGATTTCTCCGAACATACCCCGCTTAGTCATGTCATGTCCAAGAAGGTATTCACTGTGCCTGCCTATGCTGATGTATATATTGCGGCCCGGATGATGCGGAATCATAAGATCAATCACTTGATTGTCACGGATGAAAAGAAAGTGGTGGGTATGTTGAGTGCGCATGACTTGTTGCGATTGGTGGAAGACCATCGCTTTGTCATGAAAAACCCGCCTACTCCTTCGAAGAAAAAGAAGAGTAGGGTGTGAGGGGCTTGCTGCTGGTGAGAACAACAACATCGGCTTGGGTTTTTACTAACGTCAGCCCATATTGGTGTTCTCCCTAACATGCCCCCATTCCCTGCCCAGGCTTGTCATGCCTAGTGTAGCACATAAATCTGATACGAGTAATTGATCTCCAACTCCTCTCCCGCTTTCAAGCTGGTTTCCCAACAGACATCGGTCGTCTTGTTCAAGCTACCGGAGGTGTTGATACGCTCAGATTTCAACCACTCTATATCAGAGTTTTTTAGATCGCCAATAATAGATCGACGTAGGTTAAGATCAATCTTTTTATTCTTGTAATTCTTAGCGATGACCTGCCCTTCTACGGTGATGAGGTCATAGTAGTATTCACTATTTTTTCTGATGATCTTCTTGACGCGCTCCTTTCGATCAATGGCCTTTTCAGCCTGCTTAATTCGCACATCAGGTGCTTCAGTTAGCTTCACGAAGGAATGATCCTTGATGGAGGTATAATGTAGGCGATCCTGGCTAATGGGTTTGGTCTCTCCATCCTTTTTCACAACCAAGGCAGGGCCGGCCGTAAAGGGATACTTGGTGGAATTATTCACCTTAATTGAATGGTAGACCTTATTCGGACTAGGTTGGAAAGCATATTCGCTTCGGTAATAGTTCTTCTGCTCATTGTTTTGCGGCAAATTGCACTCGTAGATATGTGCTATGTCAATATTGGCTGTAAATACCGGATATTGCCCCCTACCTCCTTGTTTCAAGCTCATATCCTCCAAAGTGTAGAAATAGAGATCCTCAGCGGAGGCTCCTTCCAATCCCGAAACCACAGGAGGGACTGATGCGGACGTTGTAGGAACATCGTATTGATAGGTAGAGTACGATTGTACTTGAATGCTATTCGCAAGACTTCTATTTTGCATCATACCGCGAGATTCCAATTCGTGAAGGGCCAGATTAACCAAACTAGAATACCGATCGGCATATTGGAAGTTGGGGACGCCTACTACAAAATTGACGGTAGTGTTTTCTATGTCTTCGGTGTTGTTGACCACTTCTGCGCGGAGCGTTAAGCGAGCCTTTTCCTCATCAATCAATTCAATCAAATAAGTCGGCGTCCAATTCAAATTCTTGGAGAGGTACATCATTTGTAAGGGCTGTTCTTTTCGTTTGGAGGTAAAATTCACTTCCAAAACGGGTTTAACCTCTTGTTTTTTCCACTCCAGGAGCTGGCCTGGTTGCTCGAAAAACTCGATACGACGAATCTCTTTCTTGAAAAATGTGATCCAACTTCCGTCCAGTTTAAGACTAATAAGCGCATGTTCTCTGGCTTGACTTTCCGCAGGGTCATCTCGCCCAATATCCTCGGCTATGCCTTCCAGAACTTCATCTGTCCCAATGTGTAATCTCACCTTTTGACCCAAGTTGGCGTTGAGTAAATCGATCATCGAATTAGCCACGACCTTCTGAGTTATTTGCAGGGTATCCTCATAACTACTAAGAAAGGATAGTTCATTGTTCGGAGAAGTGACCCAAAAGGTACCGGATAAGGCAGGAGGAAAGTTTTTCTCGATTCGATAGACCCCATCATCGACCTTGACTTCGCCGGATTTAATAAAGAATGCTGTTCCGTCTTTAAAAATGGATATCGAACTCGCTTGAAAGTCTGCCTTGGCGTCTTGCCCAAAGGTAGGCAGGTAGATCATGAGTGAGAGAGAAAGCAAAAATAGATTTTTCATGTGTTCCTAGTTTAGGGGTTAAGTAATACAGCTACTCACTTGAACTGAGTATACGGAAGCCCAGCCAAGAAGTGAAAACTGTGATAGATTGTAGGAATGTAGAGCGAGTTGAATTTAGCTGACTTTTCACAATCAACGAAACTTTAACCCTGCTCTCTTTGGAGATGCCTTATGAAACACAATATAAGGAGTAACGGTGGGCTAGTGGAGTCTATTGTATGATGAGGGTTCGAGCTTCCAACTTAATTGAATTTTATACCTTAGCGATTCAATCCTTGTGGGAATGCTGTTTAGTTCACTCATCTTCCTTTACTCATTTTTGCCTTTGCTCTTGTTGGCCTTGTTGCTATTGCCCAAATCCTGGCACAATGGAATTTTGCTGCTGGCCAGTTTGGTGTTTTACGCCTGGGGAGGAGTAAGCTATACCGTTATTCTGCTCCTTTCGATTCTATTGAACTATGGTATCGGGCGTTGGATTGCTGCCAGGCCCGCAGCTGGAGCCAAGTCTGTTCTGATTTTAGGCCTGGTGTTGAATCTTGGACTGTTGGTCTTCTTTAAATATGCGCTGTTTTTACTCACTCAAATCAATATAGGCTTAGAGCGGCTAGGGGAGGAGGCCCTGGAATTACCGAAAATTGTCCTGCCCTTAGGCATCTCATTTTTTACTTTTCAAGGGATTTCCTATTTGGTAGATGTTTATCGGGGAACGACGGAGGTGCAGAAAAATATAGGGCGACTAGGCTTGTATATCGCTTTGTTCCCGCAATTGATTGCCGGACCTATTGTGCGTTACCAGGATCTAGCCGGCCAGTTAGGTGCTCGGTCAGTGGGGTGGGTGAATAGCAGCTTGGGGCTGGAGCGTTTTGTGATCGGCCTAGCAAAAAAAGTACTACTGGCTAACAATTTTGCACTGGTGGCCGACGCTATTTTCAGTGCACAGCCAGCCAGCTTATCGTGGCCTTTGGCTTGGTTGGGGGTGATGGTGTATGCCCTGCAGATATACTTTGATTTTTCAGGTTATTCTGATATGGCCATTGGTTTAGGGCGAATGTTTGGGTTTGTGATTCCAGAAAATTTCAACTTTCCTTACATCGCCCGATCCGTACGCGAATTCTGGCGCCGATGGCATATCTCTCTTTCTCAATGGTTTAGGGACTACGTCTACATTTCACTTGGCGGCAACAGAGGCAGTTCGAGGCAAACCTATCGAAACTTAGTCTTGGTCTTCTTATTGACCGGCTTCTGGCATGGTGCCAGTTGGACTTTCGTCTGCTGGGGTGCTTTTCATGGACTGTTCATGTTAGCAGAGCGCGGGCGTTTCGGTCAGTTATTGGTGAAATCGCCAAAGCCTTTGCAGCATCTCTATTTGCTGCTGGTCATCGGTTTGTCCTGGGTCATTTTTAGAGCAGAGACTTTAGCTTATGCAGCTGGCTACTACTTACGACTACTGGGAGTAGGGGAGTCTAGCGATTTTCAACTGGACATTTCATCCTACCTAGATTGGGAATTTAGGATCGTACTTGCTTTGGGATTACTCTTTTCCATCCCATTCGCTCGTTTTCGACTCCAGACTGGCGTGAACGAGCTAGTAGGCCGATTGAATATGGGACAGATTGGACGTGCCTTTCTGTTTTTACTTTTGTTTCTTGTGTGTACTATGGAGCTGGCTAATGATTCTTACAATCCATTCATCTATTTCCGATTCTAATGAGGAAGTGGCCTACATATCATCATTTGTTGGCGGGGCTTTTTGGTGCCGTGATCCTGCTCTATTGGGTAGATCGTGCGGTTGAACTATTACCCGTTCCAGCACTACAAGAAAAGCGAAAGTTGGCGGAGAAGCCCGTGCTCAATCCCAGTTTTCTCGATCCATTCCCCAAGGATTACGAGTCCTATTACAATGATCATTTCCACTGGAGGAATGGACTGATCCGTTTAAAGAACTACATCAACTATTACACCTTTAAGCAGTCGAATCTACCTGAGGAGGTGCTTATTGGCCAGCAAGATTGGCTATTTAAGTCCGGGTTTCAGCTCGATATCTACACTGGGAAATTCCAGTTCACAATTCGAGATTTAGAAGGAATTGCCGCCGAATTGCAAGGCAGAAAAAGCGAAGTAGAAGCAGCTGGGGGCAAATACTACTTGTGTATACCACCACAGAAGCACTCCATTTATCCCGAGTATTTGCCAAAAGCCGTGCAGCGTTACAATGCGCAGACTTGTACGGAGCAACTCGTGGATTACCTAGCAGAGCATACCGACATTGACTACATAGATCTTTTTGGCCCGATTAGGGACAGAAAAGAACGTACGGATAGCCTATTGTATCATGTAACAGATCATCACTGGAATGATATCACGGCTTTATTGGCGGCCAAAGAGATTCTCAATTATTTGCGGAAGGATTTTCCCAGCTTGGGTATGATAAAGGATACGGATTACAAGTTCAATTATGCCGAATTTGATGGCATGACCTTAGCCCAGATGCTCGGGATTGAGCAGGAAGTCAAAGAAAGGGCTCCGGTTTTAACGCCAATGATTCAACACGAGGCTAAGGATAGTATCCGTCAGTATGTTGCGCCACATGACTTTCCATTTAAGTCTGATTATGTGGTGGACAAGCGAATAGTAGGTAGTTCGGCCCCTGCTCTTTTTATGGTTCGCGAAAGCTTCGCAAGCGCTACCATCTTGCCACTCTCAGAACACTTCAGCCGAAGTTTCTATCTATTTGATAACTGGAAGCACAACTTCAATGCGCCCATTTTCGAAGCGGAACAGCCCGATATTTACATCCAGATGGTCTGGGAGGGTTTAATTTTCAATCTAATGAACAACCCGCCGGCAGATGCAAAGTGGTAGCAGCTCCGCCAGCGCCTTAGGCTCTGAAGGCAGAAGGCGTGATACCATATGTCTTTTTGAAGGTCTTACTGAAGTAATGTAAATCTTGATAACCACACTGATCTGCAATTTCTTTGACAGAGAGGTGTGGGCGGTGCTTCAATAAGTTGGCCGCTCTTTCCATCCTAACTTTTGTTAGGTATTGATTTGGAGAAAGCCCATAGCATTGCTTGAAGGTGCGCAGAAAGTGAAATTCTGAAAGCATGGCGGCTTTCGCAATATCTCTTATCAACAACTTCTGATTTATGTTGCTATGAATGTATTCCAGTGAAAGGCGGAGTCGTCGATGCAACTCCTCTCTGGTACTGGCTTTACTGGCTTGGATGTTGGCCACACGCTGCTTCTGTTCTCGATCGTGTTGCCACATTAGGTCTGAAAGATTGTAAAACATGGTCGAAGATTCCACGGTATTGAATTGAGTTTTGTGGTGGTTGATATAATGTAAGTATCTGGCCAATGGCCCTATGCTAGATGGGAATAAACGTTCCCGGCATTCACTTTCATGGGTAGGCGGATCAAAAGGATGATCCAAGGCCTGTCGATCGTTCAATTGCTGATATTGATCCCATTGTTTGAGCAGCATTGGGTCCAAGTATAGGCAGATACCCTTTACGTCTTTTTTGGACTTTAGCTTGATGTGAACATCCCGATCATGGTTAATAACTAAAAACTGTCCTGGGCGAACTACAAACTTTTTTCCTTCAAAGACATAGGTTTCTTCCCCCTCACAGACGTATTTGAGAGATATACCGCGAGCTTTAGACTTTACTTCAATCTTCTTGGCGTGAGAATAGATAATACGGTTGATGTCATTGCCTTCGTCGAAGACATAGGTCCATGTATTCATCAGATTGAGCAAGGCTTGTCGTTCCATCGAAAGCCTTTTACCCTTAGCAAGCCAAATTCGCTCTTCCGAGCTTCTGTCAATGAGTGTATTTCTTGTCAAATTGATCGATGCAATAGGTTAACAAAAGATAAAGTACGTACTGCCGTTATACCAAGCTGCTAATAGAAGAAGCAATGCTCAGGCATACCGCCAGTTGCACAAGTAAGTGGTTCCAGGTTGTAATGTAATTTGACTATTGCTGTAGAGAGGAAAATAATTGGTGTTAATACAAGGAGTAAGCACTGTGTTTCCACAATAATAAGAAAATCGGTTGGGATCAAGGGTGGATTTGGATGAAAAATGCCATTTTCCCGACCAGTAAAGCAATTTTGATGCCCAATTTGCTTTAAAGTAGGCTGGTATTTCGGTAATGAGTAACACTTTACAATAGTCCAGCAAAATCTCCGGATAAAAGTGCAGATTGTTATTTAGGCTCTATACCTTTGGACACTTCTTATTGCACCTTTCCTTGAAGTTTAATAGAAATACCTATGGAAATTAAGACGATCGTATTTGATTTGGGCGGTGTTCTGATCGATTGGGACCCAGCTTACCTTTACCGTAAGATGTTTGATGACCCGAAGGAAATGGAATACTTTTTGACTGAGGTTTGCACCCCAAGCTGGAATGCTGAGCAGGATGCGGGTAGAAGCTGGGAAGAGGCCATCAACTTATTGTTACCTGATTTTCCAAAATATGAAACTGAGATTCGAGCTTTCTTCGGTCGTTGGACGGAAATGTTGGGTGGACCCATCGATGGAACCGTTGACATTTTGAGCGCAATCAAAGAGGGCGGACGATATCGCCTTTACGCTTTGACGAATTGGTCGGCAGAGACCTTTCCCTATGCCATAGAACGTTACGACTTCCTGCAATGGTTTGAGGGAATTCTGGTTTCAGGGGCAGAAAACCTGAAGAAGCCAGATCAAAGAATCTATAGCTTGCTATTGGATCGCTATAATATTGAAGGACAATCTGCTCTGTTCCTGGACGACAGTGCTGCCAATGTGCAAGGATCCATTGAAGCAGGCATGCCAGCTATTCAATTCCATAATCCTGAACGACTTCGAAAAGATCTACAAGCCAAAGGCGTACTATAACCATGAGCCTACCACCACAAAATCGGATACTATGAAAAAGAGAATACTGTTTTTCCAGAGCCTTGTCATCTGCCTTCTTTTTAGCAATATGACATTTGCACAGAAAGATCCTAAAGCTTGGACACCCGAGGATATTGTCCATTCAGAATTTCTGCAATCTCCCGTCTTTTCGCCCGACCATCAAATGGTCGTTTGGAGTAAACGCCGAGCGGTAAAAAAGAAAGATGCTTTTGTGTCAGATCTATACCTTACCCGCCTAAACAGCAAGAAGGATGGTAAGTTTCGGACCGTCCGTTTGACAAATGCCGATGAAAGTGATAGTTCTCCTATTTTTTCCAGAGATGGAGAAACGATCTATTTTCGATCAAGCCGTGAGAAAGGAAAGAAACTATGGTCCTTGAGTATATTCGGGGGAGAGCCAATGGAAGTGGCCACCTTTGAGAATGGGATGTCTAATCTCCAATGGCTCAACGACTCCACTTTTGTTTATGTGTCCCACGAAGGAAAATCTAAGTTTGAATTAGACAACGAGAAAACCAAGGATAACACGGTGGTGGTAGAGGATACAGTCTACTGGCGTAGAAGTAGAATATATGCCTACGACTTGAAGGCAAAAAGTACGCAGCGACTTACCTCCAATCACTTCCCGATATCCTATTACAAAGCTTCTAGGGATGGGAGATGGATTGTTTACCGCACGACACAACATCCTTCCTTTGCCTCTGACGCCAACCCCGATCCGAAGTACTATCTTCATGATGTCGCAACTGGACAAAGGCAAGAAATCCTGCAAGGACTACAAACGCCTTCCAATGTCCAATTTACGACCGACCATAAAGGGTTCTACTTTGGGGCTGTTCGTTCTTCCAACCCGGAGTGGAATGGAGCGGGAATTACGGAATTATATTACTATGATTTGGAAAGTAAGGACTATACCAAGCTGAATTTACAGTGGAAGTGGGGTTTTGAGGGGAATTATCGAGTGATCGGACAAGATGTGGTGGTGGCCTTGGCGAATGGACCCACCGATAAGTTAGCATTCTACCAAAAGCTTGCTACTGGGAAGGAATGGTCTAGGTCCATGTTGGAACTAGGAGAAAAGGCGGATCACGTGTGGATCTCAGCGATTTCCGATGATGGGCAGAAGGTCATTTTCGAGCATTCTAGCGCCAGCCAACTTCCGAAGTACTACGTGGCTGACTTGGAGGTAACTAGTGGAAAGCTAAGTTTTGAAAAAGAAGAATCATTTGTAGACTTTAATAAGAAACTGGCCAAGCGTTCCATTACCCAATCAGAAATCCTTCGCTGGAAAGGCTATAATGGAGATGAGGTGAACGGTATCCTCTACTATCCAGAAGATTATGAAGCGGGTAAACGATATCCATTGGTCCTTTCCATTCATGGCGGCCCATCCGGGGTCGATCAGGATCGCTGGCGGGAACGCTGGTCGACCTACCCGCAGATATTAGCACAAAAGGGAGCTTTTGTTTTGAAACCCAACTATCATGGCTCTTCCCACCACGGACTCGCCTTCGTAGAAAGCATTAAAAAGAATTACTACACGCCTGAATTGGAAGATATCACCAAAGGCTTACAAGTTCTGAATGAGCGAGGCATGATCGATATGGATCAGTTGGGCGTGATGGGTTGGTCAAACGGTGCCATTTTAGCCACAATGCTGACAGTGCGCTATCCAGATATGTTCAAGGTAGCTTGCCCGGGGGCGGGTGATGTGAACTGGACCTCGGATTTTGGTACCTGCCGCTTTGGCGTATCCTTTGATCAAAGTTATTTCGGCGGTACCCCCTGGGATAATGTAGATGGAAAGACCTACAACGAAGCCTATATCACACTGTCTCCCCTATTTGAAATGGAGAAGGTGAAAACGCCGACTATCATTTTTCACGGAAGTGAAGATCGGGCAGTGCCCAGAGATCAAGGTTGGGAATACTATCGCTCCTTACAACAGATCGGTCAGACCCCCGTGCGCTTCCTCTGGTTCCCAGGACAACCCCACGGATTGCGGAAAGTTACCCACCAGCTTCGCAAGATGAAGGAAGAAATTGCCTGGATTGACGAGTACCTTTTCAAAAAGAAGAAGACGGATAATCCCACATTCAAAGAGGATAGTCCGTTGGCGCTATTGTTAAAAAGAGATAAGGCCAGCAGGGTAGGGGATCAATTTGGGCAAAAGCTTGAGCAGACCCTCATTCCGGAAATGGTGGAATGGAAGCAAGATTCCATCTGGGTAGGCCGCTTCGAAGTGACAAATGCCCAGTACGCCGCTTTCAACAGTAAGCACATTTTTCTAGCTTCGGAAGCCAATCATCCTGCTATGGTAGACTTTGCGATGGCCCAGGCCTATACCCAATGGTTAAGTAAAGAAACCGGACAGCCATATCGTTTACCAAATACGGAGGAATCAAAAGCCTGGCATAAGAAAGCTCACAAAAAGGGGGCAAAAGAGAATACATTGACCTATTGGGCTGGCTATGCATTGACGGCGAATGAAGTAACTAATTTCCGGCAGAAGTTGGCCGAGGCGGATCAAAACTTGGTGCAAACCGTTGGTCAATTTCCTCCTAGTAAATTGGAAGAGGCCGAAGTGTATGACCTGGCCGGGAACGTAGCAGAATACGATCAGAAGGGCGGCACTTATGGCTACAGTGCCTATGACTATGTAGATCCACATGATCCTGCTGTGAAGCCAATGAAAGTAGGCTTTAGAGTGGTGAAGCAGAAGCAATGATAAGACTCCTTGAATCCGTAGGAAATTATCGTGGCGTAATTTCCTGCGCATTCATAAGGGGCAGCTTGTTTTTTCGGGAATGCGTCGTCGTGGCGATAATTCAAGCCAGTAATTAGCATTTTCTTCGCGCCAAATTGGAGGCAGGCTCATCAGGCTTGTTTTCAGAATCTTTAAGTCCAGCTAATTAAACTCATATTTCATGCGAAAGCAAAACTTCTTTCTGGTTGCCTTGGCCTTGCTATTGGCAGCCTGTGGTCCAACCCAGACGGCTGAAAATACGGAAGCCGCAGTAGAACCAGCCGTCAATGATGCGCATCTGGCGGATGCTCCAGCTAATCTGATCAAGGTACTAGATGCTCACGGTGGCTATGATAATTGGGCCAAGCAGCAGACAATGATGTACAGTCTGGCGGCCAAGAATGAAAAGCACCAAGTAGAATTGCCGACCCGCAAAGTTCGCCTGGAAGGGGATAAATGGACTATCGGCTATGACGGCGAAGCGGTCTGGATTCAGCAGGATTCTAGCCATTTTGGCGGCTCGGCTCGCTTCTATCACAATCTATACTTCTATTTTATTGCTATGCCATTTGTGTTGGCTGATCCAGGCATTGTATATGAAGAAGTTCCAGCCATTAGTTTTGAAGGAGTAGATTATCCAGGGGTTAAGGTATCCTATGAAGCCAATGTAGGCGATTCCCCAGACGATAACTATATCTTATACTACCATCCCGAGACCTTCCAAATGGAGTGGTTAGCTTATACAGTGACTTATCGTTCGAAGGAACCTAGCGATAATTTTCGGTTGATCCGATATGCAGACTGGAAGGAGTTGAATGGATTAGTATTACCGCATAAGCTCACCTGGTTTAAATATGAAGATGGAGAAGTAGTGGAACCAGCTCGTGATCCGATGTTAGTCAGTGATATGAGTTTCTCTACCACAGCCTTGGCCGAAGCGACTTATGCTAAGCCAGAGGGAGCAGAAGAGGTAAGTAAGTAAGGACGCTGCAATACCATTTAATTCTCCAACATTTTGTGGTCAGCGGAGTTTCACGCTCTACGTTAAAGGCAGTAGAAACGAAATTTCCTTAGCCTCGTATTCTTTTTTATTGGCGTGTAATTGATAGATTTATCCACTGTCATCAATTACACGCTGCTATGTTTAAATACCTAAAGCTTTCCCTACTAGGCCTGATCGGCCTCCTCTGCCTACTTTTTGTGGTTTTTTTATTGTTGCCCAAAGGGCCTAAAGACCGGATGGCCTTCGATGATCCATGGGGGAAGGAAAGGGAAATGCTTCAAGTGGGTACGCATGCTGTGGTAGCGGGGACTCCCTGGGCGACCGAAGCAGCCTTAGAGGTCTTGGAAAAAGGAGGCAACGCTTATGATGCCGCTATTGCAGGTTTGATGATGTTGTATGTGACACATGGGGAAGCATCTGCTTTTCCCGGCATAGCCCCTCTAATCCTTCGCTCGGCTGCGCTAGATACAATTCAGGGCTACATTGGTGTAGGTACAGCTCCTCAAGCGGCCAATATTGATTACTTCAAAGGAAAGGGGCATGAGACCATTCCCAAAATGGATATCAGCGCCCAACTGATTCCGGCTGGGCCAGACGTGATAGTGGCGGTGCTGCAACGTTTTGGTACTCGATCCTTTGGTGAGCTGGCGCAACCGGCTATCGATAAAGCAATGGAAGGTTTTCCGGTGCATCAGGTGATGAAGCATAATCTTAAGCTCAGCGCGGCGGAGCGGCTTGGCTATAGCTTTCTAATGCCTTATAATGCTAAAGTCTACCTCCAGGGAAAGCCCTGGAAGCCCCTTCACCTCCGCGAGCGGTTCCGCAGACCCGATCTTGCCAAATCTTTGGCATTTCTTGCGTCAGCCGAAAAGGAAGCACTGGCTGAAGGGAAGACTAGAGCAGAGGCCCTGCGAGCTGTAAGAGCGAGTTTTTATGAAGGAGAAATAGCCGAGGCGATCATTGTACACCATGAAAAGCAAGGCGGCCTTTTTCAAGCTGCAGACCTTTCAAACTATCAAGGAGACTGGGAAATTCCCATCCAATCCGACTTCAAAAACCTGCGACTGCACGTAAATGGTACCTGGAGTCAAGGAATTGCCTTACCAATGGCCTTGTCCATTCTGGAAGGGCTCGACCTTCAAGCTATGGGGCAGAATTCTGCTGATTACATTCATCACCTGGTGCAAGCGTTGGAGCTGGCCATGTCAGATCGAGAGGCCTATGTAGGAGATAGTCGTTTTGTAGCGGTGCCTATCCAGGAATTGACATCAGCTACTTACGGGCAACAAAGAAGAAGGCTCTTTAATCCAAAGCCCTTTGACCAACTGCCTACTCCTAGTCCTATTCCGGGTTACGAACCCTTTCAGGGGGTGTATCCAAAAGAAGGAGTATCCACCTCCCGGATCATAGGGGATGATACCAGTCAAATTATCGTGGCGGATAGCCTTGGCAATGTGATAGCCATCACGCCTAGCGATTTTCCGATGACGCCCATGGTTCCCGATTGGGACATCACCCTAGGCAATCGCATGAATCAATTCCGCTTACAAGAAAAACACCCGGCAGCCTTGCAAGCAGGTAAACGCCCCCGTGTCACGCCTCAAGCTGTCATGGTGGAACAGGATAGTAGCTTTTACATGGCCATCAACACACCCGGTGGAGACAATCAGCTACAGGCAATCTTACAGGTGCTAATGAACCATTTTGTATTTGGAGATGATATTCAGACTGCCATCCAGCGACCCCGATTTCGAACCTTAGGATTTCCCGATTCCTTTGCTCCGCACAAGATGCAATCGGCCACCCTCGAGTTGGAGGAGAATATGCCGAATGAGACCATTGAAGGTTTGCGTGCCCTAGGTTACACCATTAAGCTTAAAAAGCAATGGGGCATCGCTGCCGGAGTCGGAGCCATCATCCGAAAGGAAGAGCGCTATCTCCTAGGCGCTGATCCGCGAGCGGAGACGGTGGCGGCGGGGCGGTAGCTAAGTAGTGTGACAATAGGAATCGTAAAGTTTCTGATAGCGCGTGTTCTGGCTAGGCGAGGCAGAAAAGGCGCAGCTGAAAAATACGAGTATCCGTTGTTGAACGACTTATGCATGTAGCGGAATATTTTATCGCGATAAGGAGCAACTCTGGGACACTTAGCCCGTAGAAAAATAGTAGTTCAGGGTCCTTCCTACCCGTCAATCCACCAGAAAGTTACTTTCCACTGGTCAGCAAGCAAATCTATCTATGCTATCCGAGTGCTCAGCACCGGTATGAGAATCTAACCCTATGCTTATGAGGTATCTGCTGACCCCTATCATTCTATGCCTTTTTGTATCCCAGACAAATGGCCAATCAGCAAGCTATGACTTGCCTTTTTCAGTGGAATTTCAATTTGAAGAGGGGCTATACGTATACTTTAAACAATGGAAGGACAATACTCCAATCAGAAGGGAACAGATTATTTCCTTGTCTCAGCCCGACAATCCTTACTTTTTTGAGGAGATACTTTCCCAGCCTTGGGTAAGTTATTATAATCAGTACAACGAAATCCAGCGCGTAAAATCTTCTAAAGTATTCGGCTACAGTATGGGTAATGCAGTATTTACGAGGGACCATGCTGAGATTCGGACCATTGGTGCCATTTGTATGTTCACAGAAGTTAGGCCCGTAACTAATATTGAACGGACTTTTGCCTCTTTAGCCTTCCCGTTTCCACCCCGCAATGAAAATGCCAAGGCATTCATTATCGACTTTGAGTACAATCGAAAGTTGTTTTTCAACAAAAGAAACATGGAGGAAATTTTGGGGCGCGATCCCCTACTTTATCGAGATTACCGTCAAACCAAAGGTAAATGGAGAGATAAAATTCATCAATACATCGCCTTGTATAATGAAAGGCATCCCATTTATTTTCCGATGGAGTAGGGCAATACATATTTGTATTGGAGGCTAGCCATCGACGGCAAGGATGGAAAACTAGGATAGAAGAGAGCTTTGCATAAAGGACCCGCATTCCTATCAGGGTATGTTTGTTATTTTCCGTTCTACTTGTATCTTAAAGGACTCTCCCAGGGAGCCGCTGACTCATTTTCCATCACTGACCACATCGCTGTATGAAGTATCTCCAATTGTTTACCATAGCTCTGTTCTGTTTGCTGAATCTTCAGATGGTACAAGCACAAGAAAACGGCATTTACAACATCCAAAACTTTGGTGCTACTGGAGATGGGACGAAATTGAACACCAGTGCTATACAGCAAGCCATTGATGCCTGCGCAAAAAACGGTGGCGGAAAAGTCATTGTCCCACCTGGCCGATATTTGACGGGTCCTTTGTTTCTGAAGAGCCAGATGACCTTCGAAGTATTTCCAGGCGCGACGCTCATCTTTCACGATGACATTAGCAATTGTCCCATTATAGATGGCAAATGGGAAGGGATTGAACGAAAAGTCTATGCCTCCCTATTCACCGGACATAATCTAGAGAATATTACCATCAGAGGTAGAGGGACCATCGAAGGACAAGGCGAAAAGTGGTGGAAAGCGCATGAGGTGAATAAGGCCATGAGAAAACAAGCCGGCATCACCGAAAGGGAACCGGACAATCCGCCCGGTAGCCCGCTTAGGGTTCCCCGTCCCAGACTCGTCAATTTGTACAATTGCACCAATGTGTTAATCAGCGAGTTGACCTTTCTCAATTCTCCCGCTTGGACCGTCCATCCCGTGTATTGCCAAAATGTAAACATTGATAAAATTACTATCATACAACCCTACGATTCTCATAACACGGATGGTATCAACCCTGAATCTTGCCAGAATGTACGTATTACAAATTGCTTCGTGGATGTCGGTGACGACTGCATTACCATAAAATCGGGCTATAATGAAGACGGCAGGCGAGTGGCTAAGCCCTGCCAAGATATCGTCATTAGCAATTGTACCTTTGCGCATGGTCGTAGTGCTATTGGAATCGGGAGTGAAATGTCTGGGGATGTCCGGAATGTCACCGTTTCCAATTGCGTATTTAACGGGACGCTAAGAGGCATTCGGGTGAAGTCGGGTCGAGGGAGAGGAGGACTGGTGGAAAATATCAGAGTAACCAATGTCATTATGTCCAATATCCGGGATGCAATTTCTATCGATATGTACTATGGCAAAAAAGACACGGGAATCTACGCGGTAACGGAAGATACCCCGTTCTTCAGGAATATCCATATCGACAACATAACAGCCCATCAGGTTACCAATGCCGGAAATATACTCGGGATCCCCGAAGCTCCGATTGAAGGCTTTTCCATTACCAATTCGGATTTTGATGCGGTCAATGGATTTTTGGTTCAAAACGTAGTGGGACTGGATATCAGAGATGTAAAGATCAAAAACCAGAAGAAGTCTTCCCTAGGGATAAGCACCTCAAGCATGATTACGATTGACAATTTCAGGGCTACTCCTGGAACCCTCGCTACACCAGCTATCGAACTTTCACAAAGCAATGATGTGCTGATTCTCCACTGTAAATCGGATAAGAAACTGAAAACCTTTTTGGAGGCCAAGCAGACCAAGGAACTCCTATTGGAAAGTAATTGGATAGCCCCCAGCCAAATCAAGAGAGATAAATTTGAGTAGGAAAACTTCATATCTTTTGACCATTGCACTTTCGTCAATGTAGGGGTACCTAGTATCGCACTATTTAGTTTCCGACCTTCATAAAATCCTCTCGGAAAACCTGCTCCAATTGCTCCAGAAAGAAATCTGCATTCGTTTTTGTGAAACACATAGGTGGCTTGATTTTCAGTACATTATGTAGTGGACCATCGGTACTCATTAAGACTGCTCCTTGACGCATACGGTTGGCCAAATAACTGGCTTGGCTCGCAGCAGGCGTCAACTGTTCATCTTGTACTAACTCAAAACCTAAGAATAAGCCATGCCCTCTCACATCACCAATAATGGGAAACTGTTGCTGGAGGGATCGCAGTCCAGCAAGGAGATGTTGTCCAACGGTTTGAGCATGTGCTTGCAAATCCTCTTCCTGGACGATTTGCAGAACCGTTCTTCCAATCGCACAAGAAACTGGGTTCCCACCAAAGGTATTGAAATACTCCATGCCATTGGTGAAAGCTTCTGCTACAGCTGGGGTAGTGACCACCGCAGCGAGGGGATGACCATTTCCAATAGGTTTGCCCATCGTCACGATATCGGGTATCACGCCTTGCAATTCAAAGCCCCAGAAGTGTTCTCCAACCCGCCCAAATCCGACTTGCACCTCATCGGCAATGCACAGGCCGCCAGCTGACCTAACCGCTGAATAGGCCGTAGGTAGAAAACCGTTGGGCAGCACGATTTGGCCACCGCAGCTGAGAATACTTTCACAGATGAATCCAGCTATGCTTTTCTCTTTTGCTTGCACACTGGATATGAGTTCTTGAATATGTTTTGCATACTGCTGCCCAGCATCTTTTCCTTTAAATTCTCCACGGTAGGTATCAGGCATCTTCGCCACGTGGGTAGTTGCCGGCGCCCCTTGCCCGCCTTTGCCATCAAATTTGTAGGAACTCAGATCTACGCAAGCACCCGTATTGCCGTGATAGCCCGCTTCCATGGCAATCATGTCTTGTTGCCCGCTGTAGGTTTTTGCCATGCGGATGGCTAATTCATTGGCTTCACTCCCTGAATTGACGAAGTAGCAGACACTTAGTTCCGGAGGAAAAGTGGCAAGCAATTCTTCCGCGTACTGGACGATATTGTCATGAAGGTATCGCGTGTTAGTGTTAAGTACGCCCAATTGCTTTTGGGCAGCTCTAACTACTCGCGGGTGCTGATGGCCCACATGAGCAACATTGTTCACTGTATCCAGGAATCTTCGGCCATTTGTATCATAGAGATATTGCAGGTAGCCCCTTTGGATATGTAGCGGTTCCTGATAGGATACACTTAGGCTTTTCCCCAGGTTCGCTTGCCGCGCCTCCAGAATGTCTTTGCTGCTTGTACCCACCTGCGGATGTATGGCAGGAATACCGCCAACTAGGTCAGCAGGGTTTGGGCAAAGACTGAGCCATATATCACGCTCTGCTGGATAGGCTACACCGGGGAAATCCCCGCGCCAACCCATGAGGTCCAGTATGACCTGGAAATGCAGGTGGGGAGGCCAGCTGCCGTTTTCGCGTGAATGGCCAATGGTGGCGATGATCTCTCCCTTTTCGATCTCCTGACCTGGGTATAGGTGAATTAGGGACCGCTGACTGAGGTGACCATATAAAGTATAAAAGGTTAAAGCTTCACTGACCTTATGTTCAAGAATTACAGTTGGTCCATAGTCGCGCTTTCCTCGGTTGTTTTGGATGCTATGCACTATACCATCCAAGGGAGCAAAAACTAAGCTTTCGGCAGGCATCCAAATGTCTAATCCTAAATGTACGGTTCTCCATCTAGGGCCGTTGTTGCCCATCTGTAAGTAGGCGTCTGTAGAATAGAAGGGGCGAACTTCCCCATAACCGCCGATTCCGATCTGTGCTTTTTCAGTTTTTAAGTATTGCTCAATAACCTCTTCAAAAGCTGGAATGGTATCAAAATTGGCGTTATTTCCCAGGTCTAGACTTCCAATACTTAGGTCGAATACGGTGGCTTCATTATCCCAATCTGCATCTACTACCTTGCCAAAGGAATTCTTTTGCTCAGTTAACCATTGGTCAAAGGCGAGTCGTTTAGAGCAAGCTTCCTGCCCACAATAATGACGGAAAGTATAGTAGGCCAACTGAGGAGAAATCCGTGTCAATTTATCCAGCAAGTCCCAGGCTGGCTTTTCACTGATGAGTAGATAGGTGTTTTCTGGTTCAGCCTTGCGGTTATGAGCTGAATTGGTCACACTAACAGCCAACCGAAGTAGGAGTAAGGGGAAAATCATTGCTAATTCCTCTTCCTGCAAGGGTACTTCCTCATTAAACCCTTGGACTAATTGTGCGGCAGCAGTCAGCGGGTCGGCTTTGCCCATGCAAGCATAGGCAGCTGCGATGGCGATATCATTTACTGTTTCGCTATAAACGGCATCCCCGAAATCAATTAAGCCTTGAACTTTTCTACTAGCGAGCTTTCTATTGACAATAATATTATAGTCATTGGCATCATTGTAAATTACGCTTTTGCGCACCTTTGCCTTGCGGGGATTTACCTCTTCCTCCACCATGTTGATCACATAAAGGAGCATGGCTTTTTGTTCCTCATCGGTGATCAGCTCCTGTTGGTCCTTTATCCATAGTCCATCCGAAAGATTCCATTTGAACTGTCGGTGCGCAGCTGGATGATCAAAGTCTAATAGCCCCTTACAAACTTTGCCGACAGCTTGCCCTAGGCTGTGTAAGAGGTCTGCCGACTGAGGGTTTACCTTTGCCCATAAATCTCCCTCTACGAAAGAGAGCAGCCGTAGGAGGCGATCTTCTCCTTCACTATCTTTCACCAGCACCCAGGAAGCACCATTTGTTGCCTCTTGTACCTTTGGTAAGTCAAGATCAAGCGCTTTTTGTTCAAGGTGTTGCATCAAAGCATTTTGCATCTCAATATTGTCTTGATCAGCAGCTTTGTGGGCAATCTTTAGCATGTATTTTTCCCCTGTGGTAGATGTGAGCAAGGCATTGATGTCCAACTCGCCGGGGAGTAGAGAAATATTGCCTTCTATTCCAAAATGCGTGTGCACTAAATGGCTTAGATCTGAAGGAGTAAAGCCCTTGAGCGGGCTTAAGGTGTGATCCATCCTGGTCGGTTTTTCTGATGATGAATTGAGTGGGCAAAATAGTAAATGATAATGGGAATAAAAAGATGCGCTACTTATAGAATAATTCAAAGGGCTTGCCGCCAGACTTCTCCTAATCTCAGACCGTAAAATCCTGTTTCCGAAATAGTACTCAACCTTTTTTGCTGGTATACGTTTTAATAATACATACCATACAGTATTGTATGTTAAATCAAGCATATGAAACCCTACGAATGTGCCATTAGCGCCAATGAACTAATCGGTCAATTACCAGAAGACTTGCATTATGCAGATGCATTTGCCATTAAAGTACCAGCTGAATATAGGATAGGTCCGGTGGGTATGATGTGCTTATTTTTTGATAGTATTCCCGCTTGGACAAAAGCTTTGCTGGCTATTAGGGAAACCTTGGTAGGTTGGATTGGATTGAAAACCGCTACAGGAATAGACATGGCCAAAGAATTGGAAGAGTTCCAAGGTCAAGAAGGACAAGCCATTGGTCTATTCCATGTGATGGGTAGGGGAGAGGAGGAGTTGATGGTAGGGGAATCTGACAAGCACCTAGATTTCTGGTTGTCTTTTATAGCCAGCGATGACCGAGAGTGCTTTGAAATGAAACTCGCTACAGCAGTGGTCTTTAACGGCTGGTTAGGTAAGTTGTATTTCGCACCTGTCAAGCCCTTACATCGCTTGATCGTGCCTGCCGTACTCAAGCGTATGGCTAGAAATTTGATGGAGGATTACCAAAATCCAGCTTACCAAAGGTAATGCCCTGTCTTGGACACGCACTCTAAGAAGCCGTCTTCGATTTCTGCCAATTTCTTCTTTTCTGAAAGTATTTAGGATTGACCACTAACAACCCAAAAGATTCGCAATCTTCCTTGGTGTGTTTGGCGTGATGGGAGCCGTGTGCTCTTAGGATAGCTCTGGAATAACGTGTATCCAATTGACGAAACCACTTAAACCGTTGGTGGATATAGACATCATGAATCAAGAAATAGATCATTCCATAGATGGATATTCCGATTCCAACGAAGAATAGCCAAAAGTGAGGAGTGGCAGACCCCAAGATGTAGGAAGCCGCGCTAGGAATCGCGAATACCAAAAAGAATAGATCATTCTTTTCAAAGAAGCCTTCCTTAGCATGTTTAGGTTGGTGATGATCTTCATGCCAATTCCATAGCCAACCATGCATAACATACTTGTGCGTAAACCAGGCCACAAATTCCATCGCAAGAATGGTTAGCAGGGTTACAGCAGTATAGAATAAAAAAGTCATTTCTTGGTGTTTTTTGTTGTTGAATAAGTAACAAGAATGTCCGATAATTGTTGAAGGTAGTTGAGAATGAAGACTTGTAATGAAGAATTAGAAATGTTTAGTTAAGAATGAATATCCATTATCCCGCATGCATGACATCATCCACAATCTTCGCACTCAGCAGGCATAAGGGAATCCCCCCACCCGGATGAACACTGCCCCCACAAAAATAGAGATCCTTGATGCGACGGGAGAAATTGGGGTGACGGAGGAAGGCTGCCATCTTATTATTCGAACTGGTACCGTACAGGGCCCCCAAGTGCGAGGCAGTTTTACTTTGGATAGTTAGTGGCTGCAAAGTCTCTTCACAAGCAATCAAGGGTTCGATTGCTGTTCCTAGAATCCGGCTAGCTTTTGCTAGGACTTGTTGCCGGGTCAGAGCAATGATCTCCTCCCAATCTTGGCCCGAGTCGTAGGGGGCATTGACCATTACGAACCAGTTTTCCATGCCGGAAGGCGCGTCCTCAGCACAATACTTTTGTGTGATATTGATATAAATAGTTGGATCCTCGTACACCTTCCCACTCGCCAAGTGCTCGAATTCTCGCCTGTAATTTTCGCTGAACAGAATATTGTGCAAATCGAGTTCGGGAAATTGCTTCTTAATCCCCCAGTAGAAAATGAGGGCCGAGGTGGATTTTTCTTGCCTTAGGATACGTTTCGGATGACGGGCTTTGGGCAGCAGCTTTTCGTAGGTAAAAAAAGCATCCATATTGCTGATGATGCGATCAAAGGGATGCGTTTTTCCTTTGACTTTTAAACCACTGGCAGTGCCACCTTCCACCAGAATTTCCTCCACTGGGCTGCTGAAATGAAATGCTACTCCTTTGTCTTGTGCTAGTTGGTACAGCGCTAGCGTAATATCGTGCATTCCGCCCTTGGGCAAGAAGGCTCCAATCCGGTGTTCGAAATAAGGAATAATGGTGAGCAGACCTGGTGCTTTATAGGGGTTCGAGCCATTGTAGGTAGCAAAACGATTGAACAGCTGGACTAGTTTGGGGTGTTGTAAAAGGCGCTCATTGACCGCATTCATATTGGTGAACAAATCGAAG
>JAHQWA010000307.1 GCA_019634045.1 Saprospiraceae bacterium | reverse complement strand
ATTCCATCAACTATGATAGTGAACTCATCAATAGACTAAAGAGCCTAAAGCACCGCAAAAAAAGTCAGGCAAAGTTTCTTGAAGCGAATGCTACCGAAAGTCAGTCGACGATTCAGGAACTTCGACAACACCTTTCCTCAACACAAGGATTGGTGAATTATTTACGGATAAAAGATAAAATATATGGAATCTATCTTGATAGAGATACCAGCATATGGTTTCAAAAGGAAGACCAGCAGCATAACATTAGTAAAGGTATTAGACGCTATCAAAATAGTTTACAAACAGAAGCGAAGTTAGATCCCGGAACCTTACAGCAATATCTCGGCGCCAGTCGGCTTTTGTACGATGCGTTGATTTCACCCTTTGCCTTTCGTTTAAAGCAAAAAAAGCAGCTCGTTGTCATACCTGATCAGCAGCTAGATCAAATTCCCTTTGAGGCTTTCTTGACGCAGGACATTAGCCAAGTTGAGTTGAACTTTAGAAGCTTACCTTATTTGCTCCATCAGGTCGAAATCAGGTATTCTCCAGCCTGGAAGGTCTTCACCTTAAATCAGCAAAGAGCCCAAGAAAACTTCCAGGACCAATCCATCGGTTTCTGGACAACCCCTGAGTTGAAAAACCAAAATGGCCTGGAAATTATTGAACAATCCATTCAAGGCAGTTTTCAAGGAAAATATACGGTATTCGCTTCTGATAAAGGCGGGAAAGCTCTTTTTTCAAGACATCATCAAAATTTCAATATTCTACATTTTTTGTTGCATGCTAGAAGTGACAAAATTAACCGATACGACAACTACCTGGAGTTTGGGTCATCTCCCAGTGATTTGTTATATGGCTTTGAGCTCTACGCAGAAAAAATTCGAGCCAAGCTCATCATCCTATCTTCCTGCGAATCTGCTGCCGGCGTATTCCAAACTGGCGAGGGCACCTTCAGCCTGACTCGATCTTTCTTAAATGCAGGAGCCAGCCAAGTACTATCTGCCCAATATATCATTCCGCAAGCTAATACCGCACAAGTACTGCAGTTCTTTTACCAAGCATTAGGTACAGGGCAGCAGGCTTCCACTGCCCTGCATCGAGCTAAGCTTAAGTATATCCAGGAAGTTGCCAAAGATAGGCATGCTTTCCCACGGTTTTGGGCCGGCTTGGTCTTATATAGTTGACGCAACTCTAGGTATGGCATGCCTTCCGATCAATACAGACCATTGATCAATGGCACAGAAAAATAAATCATCTCCTTCGATGATCACTTCCTTGCCAGCCGAATCTTGATTCAATTCCTCTACACAGCTTAGCCATTGGTTCAGCCGATTTTTAACACTATTCTTCTTATATTTTTTCCTGATCGGACTATTGAGCAGACAAAGATAGGATACACTTTGATCGGCCATCAAGCGGGGAATTAGAAATACCCCTTCACACTTCTTATTATATTTCCCATAGACTCCGTCTTTAAAATATGCTTTTAATCGTTCCGCAATTGTTGCTTCATTCTTATAATAAGGGGAGCCAGGATCTTCCGCTTCACTATCTGTTTGCTCAATATCCTCACGTGAAATGTAAAACAATATTAAGCCATAGGAATTTAATACCGTGGTATCTGCTTTATTCTTGGCATCTGTAAATTGATTGGTTGCCAAAAAAGCTAAATCACAGGTATAAGTGCCATGGTCGTCCGTGTGAAGACCACCATTTTGAGAACCAAAGCTGGCAGGGGAGCCATGACAAGGGTGAAAATGCCGATCTCTCCTAGGTGGTTCAGATGAGTTATTGGGATCTATGATCATACCACAGATATTCATCAATACACTTTCAGCCACAGTTTGGTCTCTGAGGATACCATGCAGATCGATGGGATCACACGGATCTCCTCCAAGCCTGCTTTTAATAGAATCTATGTCCACTAATTGGGACCTGATTGGAAGAATCATTTGATTGATACGCATAATTGTCCCAACCAACAATTCAGCATCAATTGGCTCTTCGTTAATCAAAGCCACATACTGATTATCTACACTATAGATTTGAAGAAAAGAGGGCTGACCGGGTTTAGATACGAATTGATTGACTTGATCTGCTTGAAGATAAAAGACTTTGGAATAATCAGCATAGAAATCATTTTCCTGCTTCTGGGTTTGCATAGTGGGTTTATTTAGGTGATTAGATAGAATACGTTTAGTCTGGAGCCAACTCAATTTTCAAGTTTTTCGCCGCTTCTACATATCCGTTGTCTTCTAGGATAATATCATCGAGAAGTTGCTCTGTTTTTGCCAACTGACCTTGATCAAGATAAGCTAAGGCCAGGTACCAGTGAATTTCTGCTCGATACAGTTTCCAACCTTCTAATACTGCTAAAGGATCTAAGATCTGTATAGCTTGCTCTCCCTGTCCGCTTCCGATGGCTGCCACGCTGGCGTAGATCAGATTTAGGCTGTCGCCCTGCGAGCGCACATCATCCATCAATGCGGGGAAGGCCTTTTTATATTTTTTCTGATCATAAGCTTGTTCGCCTATTGAAATATCACTACTCAAATTGGCATTATCCCTGGACAAATGCGTAAAAAACGCGTCGGAGCGATTTTGCGGTTGAAAAAGCTGATTCAAGGGCGTCAACCACAATAGCAAAGCAATTGCCGCTGCCACTGCTAGTCCAGTATAGATGCGACGCAGCACAGCAGGCTTTCTTCGTTTGAGTTCCTTATGCTCTACAAAATGGCTTGTTTTTTTTTCGTCAGAGGCATAGCCCAACAATCTAGCTTTAATCTCATCCTGTTCTTCTTTTTCTTCAAGAGGAGGCACTAAAGCTTCCTCCAAGACTAACCGCCATTCTGCCGCCGCCTCTCGAAAAGCTGAATCACTTTCCAAACGCTGCTCCAACAAATGAGCTTCCTCAGCATCCAGTAGGCCACTCCAATAATCTTCTAATTTTTGAATATCCGCTTCACTTAAATTTTTCATAATCAACAGTTTTTCAAATGCCAGTAAGATTGGTTACCTGAACGTATTGTTCACGAAATCGCTTACGGCATCTGCTGATTAGATTTCGAACTACATCTCCATTATTTTTACCGGTTGCTTTGGCTATATCGTCATAGTCTTCCCAGCCCATGATGTACCGATAGGTCATCATTTCGCGGCATTTCTGATCGAGTAGATGAATCGCTTTGCGTACATTCTCCCGCATTGATTCTTTACTGGCCTCAGGGATAACTACGGCTGTCGTTGCTGGCGTTCGTTTAACAGCTCTGGCCTTATTAAACCAGGCGTACTTCATGGTTGTAATCAGGTAGGTGGAGATTTTTACATCTAACTGAATCCGACTACGCAGTATATTTTGAATCAATACAACACAAGCGTCATTGTACAACTCTTCCACGTCTTGTGGTTTACATGTTATCGTTTCACCAGAGGAGGTTTTCCAAAAAAAATGCTGCAGCGCATACTGGCTACACTTGGCTCTGTTTTGCTCATAGAAGTACCTTTCTGCCTTCCTGTCTCCCCTTCTAATCGCTTCGAGAATTTCTCGATCGCTCATGTATCTATATGTTTAGTGTTTGTTTTTTACTACTTGCAACCTGGCGCTCGGCTTTATTTGAAATTTAGATGTTTAAATTATGGACGCCGTCTTCAAATATAGAGATTTTTCACTGTGGGGTACTATTCTCATTTCACAATTATCAATGGTGCTTCATCTACCCAATTAAAAAAATAACAACGATAGGTTGCAGTTTAAGAATCTTCAACATTAAGGAAGTGAAAGTAAGCTTGAACAAGCATGTGAGCTTCAAAGAGGCTTCTCAATACTTCAATAACCTAAGTAGTACTCCACATGAAAAACACTGGTAAAAACCCATCGCCTCCTTCGGTAGCTAAGATTATTAAACTGCACGGAATAAAGCGAGATACATCGCAAACTTCTAAGCTAGTTTCCGGTCAACCAAAGCAGATATATTCATTAGAAGAAACTAAACTCCTGACTGTAGAGCATCTGCTTCAGTCCACTAGTTTAAGAGAACTTGCACTGCTCTTACGGCAAGCTCACGATCGTAGCATACAAGAAGAAAGTATTGGTCATTATTCAAGTCGGCCTGTTAAAATTGGATTTCCCATTGCTACTGGTTTAGCGTTCATTGAGCTGGAAGAAGTCATCTATGCTGAAGCTCAAAACAATTTTGTGCGGCTGGTCTTAGCTAACAAAAGAGAAGTAAAACTCACCCGGTCGATGACTTGGTTGGAGGAGGAAGTAAAAAAATTAGGCTTTTGCCGAATCCACCATTCCTATCTGATTAACCTCAATCACCTTAAGGAGTATATTCGCAATCAAGGCGGCTTTGTAGTGCTGAGCAATGGTAAGGCAATCAGTGTGGCACGACGACGCAAAGATGAATTTCTAAAACGCCTGGAGAATTTGAAGAGGGGCTAACCAAAAAGGTAATTCGAAGAAGGGTATGTATACAACAAAAGCCGGATAATGCGATGTCATTATCCGGCTTTCATCTTCAACTGTGCGCTTAAGCAAATAGCATTACTTGCTCGCTTTCACATATTTACGCTCTTTGATACGCGCTTTCTTACCGACCAATTCACGTAGATAAAACAAACGTGAACGACGTACTTTACCACGCTTTGTTACCGTAATTCCTACAATATTTGGAGATAAGGCAGGGAAGATACGCTCTACACCTACACCATTTGACATTTTTCTAACGGTAAAGGTCTTGGTTGAACCTTCTCCTTTGATCTGAATCACGTCACCTCGGAATTGCTGAATCCGCTCTTTGTCTCCTTCCACGATCCGATATTGAACTACTACATTATCACCAGCACGAAAGCTGGGTAAGTCTTTTTTAGCAGTTAGTTGTTCGTGTACAAACTTTATAGCATCCATTGTTCTCTATTTTTAGGCTTCATCTAAAGCGACGCAAAAGTAAGATTATTTTGTGGAATTTGGAAGGGAATAGTGAAATAATATTTGGAGGGCAATAGCTTACCAATCCCTTCATTGCATTCTGGGCTTAGCAATCTAGCTTAGCGGTCCTTTTTCTTTGACCATACGTTGACATTTTCACCAATGTCCTCCACGCTGTCAGCAAAGCGAACGTCTGTTTACCGGATCAAGGTCGCATAGCCTTTTATTTCTATCAGTTCACCGCGCGGTTCGTTGTAACTAACCAGCACCACATATACCCCGTTGGGAGAATCTCGTCCGGTATTCAGTTTACGGCCATTCCATCCTTCGCGCGGATCTTTGGACTCGAACACCAGCTCGCCCCATCTATTCCAGATGGTCATCCGGAAATTACTGGCTCCTTCCATCAATCCTTCTCCGACATAGGTATCATTGTTGGAATCACTATTCGGCGTAAAAGCATTGGGTAGAAAATAGCGCACTTCCGGGAAGATATCAACCAGCGCAAAAGCTGTATCCTGACAACCACTTTGATGGGTTACGATTTGGCTTACCTGATAACGTCCAGTATCTGGGAAAGTATAGGTAGGACTGGGGAGATTAGAACTAAAGTTAGTACCAAAATCCCAT
>JAHQWA010000306.1 GCA_019634045.1 Saprospiraceae bacterium | reverse complement strand
CCTTAAACGCGACATGAGTTGATCTACTTCTTTTCCGTTTAAGTTGGATTGGCTGTATTTTTCTTCTGCTACCCTAAACAAAGAAGGGTTGCGGAAGGCAAGTAAGGATAGATATATGATCACCGAGGAAAAGAGAAAAGAAATTCCGATATAAAAAGAAAAGATAAGTTCTGAAATCAAGAAATAGAAGCCAATGAAAATCATGTTGACGGCCACGAAGTGATAGAGCCATCGAGTCAAACTTGGATTTTCCTTAAGACCTTTGTCATTCCTTGATCTGCTCAGTTTGATGAAAGAGAGCAGGGTGTAGGCAAACATATGTACGATCAAGAAATTGTAGAACACTCCAAATATCCAAGATCCATTGTTGGGGATGAGCCAGCAACTGCCCGCGAAAAGGAAAAATGGAACATAATGAATCCACGCTTGCATCTTTTGCTTTGCAACAAGCGGAAGAAAATACGAAACGTATAACCAAATGGAAGGACCGACACAAAGTAGTGTCGTCAAAAAGAAGGTTCGAAGTATGGGATCGATCTCAAAAAAATTGTGGAAGAGCGACTTCCCTATGCGCAAGCTAAATGCCAACAAATAAATGGCCAGAAAAACATTCGCTTGGTGCTGCCCTCGACGATTGGTCAGCAACAAGGTCGAAAAAAAGAGTCCTAAGATCACCCCGATGCTCCCAATCAGTAACTCGACTTGTTGAAGTAAAGCTGCACTCATCACCGAAAAATAGGGATTTCAAACGGGACATTTCAGTAGATCAGCTGTCGAAGTTGTACAAACAGAAAAGTCGTGCTGTTATAGCACGACTTTCCCGCTTTAAACTATTGAATTGATCCTGTTGTAGGGTCAAAGTTTTAGCTCAATTCCATGCCCACCCTTTTCATCAAGTCGATCGTCTTTTGGATACCCGTTATCTCGTCCAATTCCTTGCCTTCATACTCCACACCGATATAGCCGGTGTAGCCGGCATCCTTAACGATTTGTAGCATCTTCTTGAAGTCTGTATGGATTTCATTCCCGTCTGCATCAAAATCATGTGCCTTTGCACTTACGGCTTTCGCAAAGGGCATCAATTCCGTTACTCCAGTATAACGATCGTACATATTGGCACATCCATCTTCTCCTTTCTCAATACAGAAGTTGCCAAAGTCTGGCAAGGTGCCGCAATTATCCATATTGATCTGAGACATCACTCCTGCTAACCAGGCCCCATCAGAGGAATATCCTCCGTGATTTTCTACGATTACATTTAAACCTGCCTTAGCGGCATATTCGCTCAATTTACCCAAACCATCTACAGCAGCAGCAGCCACTTCTTCAGCAGTTCCTTTGCCCGCCGCGTTAACTCGGATCGAATGGCAACCCAAATATTTGGCCGCATCTACCCATTTGTAGTGATTCTCTACTGCCTTCAACCGCTCAGCGTCTACTGTACCGCCTAGGTCGCCTTCTCTATCAATCATAATCAATAAAGACTTCACTCCATTATCATCTGCCCTTTTCTTCATTTCGGCGAGATAAGCACTATCTTCTCCCTTGTCTTTAAAGAATTGATTCACATACTCGATACCATCTAGTCCAAACTGGTTCTTGGCTGTAGCCGCAAAATCCAGGTTGTCTAACTTATCCCCAAAAAAGGATTTATTCATCGACCATTGTGCCAAAGAGATCTGAAAGAAAAGTTCTTTAGCCGTTTCTTCTGCGGTAGACTCCTCCTCCCCTTCGCTTGTCCCAGCTTGATTATTGCAGGCTGCTAGGGAAAATAGCCCTAACCCAAGAGCTGCCTGGCTTCCCCGTTCAATGAAAGTTCTTCTTTTCATTTTATGTTGTGTTTTGATAATTTACTGATGCAATGCTTCGCTCAAAAAGCTAGTGCGGCTTCTATGCTGCCGCCACCACTAAGGACTATACCAAAGATAGAATATCCTGTTACAATGCCACGTTAAAGGAGCGAACTCGAACTTATTCTTTTGGAGTTGGCAACAAAGTAACAGTTTGATTCTAATTGGCCTATACATTCTCAGGAGAAAAGAGGCTTTCAACAAACAAGTATCAGCAGAATATAATTTTGCCGACAAGGGAAAAAATTTGGAAACCCCTGTATATCCAGTATATTTGGGTACTTGAGTAAAACCCATAAAGCCCAAATTACAGGCAATCACAACAACACGATTAGGAGCACTGGAAAGCTCTATACCTACTACTGACTTCAATCGTGTGCCTAAAAACAAATTCATGTTTAAGAAATTTATAGACGCTATTGGCAACCTTTTCAAATCCTTATTCGGTGGAAGCACAGACCCCAAGCCAAAACCGACGCCAAATCCCACCGACCCCATCACTGATATTCCACAAGATGGTTCCGAAATCACACCAGATACGATTATCATCGTCGCGGATGAAACGGAAAACGTCATCATCAAACCGGACGAAAAAGACATTGAATTTGATGATGATCTTGGGGTAGATGAAAATATCCCCTCTACCATCCCTGATGATGATAAAAACACGGATGGTTCGGGTACAGATGAGTCAAACACTGGAGAAGAGGAAGGATCTGGCGGTCCCGTAGAAGGGGAAATACCAAAGGGTCGATACCTTTGGTGCCTAGATAATGGACATGGCCAGTATACCAAGGGGAAACGATCCCCGGTCTTCGATGATGGTGTGACTCAGTTTCTGGAATATGAGTTTAATCGGGATATCGTCCGCCGCATCATGGCGCAACTGGATGAACACGGCATTTCTTACTACAATGTCGTACCCGAAGTAGAGGTAGATGACTTCTTACGGGAACGAGTGGATCGTGCCAATGCCAAGAAATCTGAATTACCCAAATTATTCGTTTCGGTGCATTCCAACGCAGCTTCAGCTAGATCTTCCAAACACTGGGCCTCCGCCAGCATTAGCGGGATCGAGACTTGGTATTTTCACAATAGCAAGAAAGGCCGTAAAGCAGCGTCTATCTTTCAGAAACACTTGGTTGATCAAACCGGCCTGAAAAACCGCCACCTAAAATCAAGGCCTGAATCTCAATTTTTTGTGTTACGAAAAACAAAGATGACGGCAGTATTGACGGAGAATGGTTTTTACAACAATAAAGTAGAGGCGGCAAAGCTAATGACCGACGAAATGCGCCAGAAAGTTGCGGACGCTCACGTAGTGGCTATTCTGGAGATTGAGAAGAATGGGATATAGGAGTGAACCTTCCTAGTCTATCAAGAACCCTGCTGCTCGTCCAATGATGAGCAGCAGGGTTTCTAATTTATATATTACTGTACCGCTATATAAGCAGTTGCTATAAGTTCTACTTACTGTATTTTCACCACTCTCCTACCCCATCGTTTTCCATCTTGTTCGATTCTCAACCAATACGTACCATTAGCTAGCCCCGCCCAGTTGAGTTGGAAGCTTTGGGCGCCAGCCCCTACCGCACTTCGCTCCTGTCGAACGCTTCTTCCGAAACCATCGAACAAGCTAATTTGCACAGGTGTGCTATTTGGAAGTTTTATTTCAACTTGCAGTTCCTGTCGGAAAGGATTGGGGTAAACTTTCAAAGCATTTTCCACCGACAAGGCTTCTTCCGTGTCCGTCAAGGTACGATTGCCGGTTCCGAACCAAGTCCCCCAACGTGCTTGATTGGGCACTTGGAGAAAGATAAAAGCATTCCCTACCGGATTGATCTTGTCAGCTGCAACCTGAACGCTCCCCAATATTCTTTCCGTGCTATTCTCTGGCACCGCATCGAAGATCAAGCGCTGATCATCTACAGAAAAATTGGGAAAACCTAAATCCAAGTTCTGCCAAAATGTACCGGAATCTCCATTTTGCGTATTCACCCCGACAATGTAATATTCAGGCCCTTGGGTCCCGTCCTGCAGCCAGTCCATCGCAATAATATTAGGAGAATTCTTAGAGAAGGTAGGGTTTCCTACACTCGTATTATCTGGCAATCCGCTGAAAAGTTTGCTAATGAAACCGTTACCAAAATTGTTGGTATTATTATCCCACACGCGGATAAACCCGATATCCCAAAACTCCACCGTTCCATTCAAATTATTCAATTCACTAAGGGCATCGTACAGGACAAACTCTCCAGAAAAATCCCATTCCAGTACATCCGCATAGGATACATCACCCGTACTCACCCCTTGGGCCGTAGAAGGGTTAAACAATTCGAAATCTTGCCCATTACCCGTATCTAAGCGGAACACCCATAGTCGATTATCCAAATCATCAGTCAATGCCGCTAGCCGTTGCCCATCTTTGGATATAGCCGCATTACGCCAAATCCCGTTTGATGTCAAGGCTTCAAATGAAGCATTTCTAGTAGACCAATCGATGTTAATGGATTGTATGTTTCCATTGCCATCCACAAATACAATGACAGATCCATCATCTGTGATGCTGGGCTTACTTAGGATACTACTTGAAACCAGTGGATTGGCAATAAATGTTCCTTGAGGGGTAACGATTCGCAAGGCTTGCTTGTCTCCGTCCGCAAAAACGATGAATTCATCACCGGGGTTAATGGGAACTTCTTCTTGCTCATCATCCGTGCCTTGATCACCCACGATACCCACTTGATCAAAAGCACTAGCAGCCGCATTCACAACGCTTTGTCCACGTGATTGAGCAGCCTGCAATACCGCGAGTCTCAGGTCGATAAATTGTGAAAAGCGCGTCAGGTATTCATTTAAAGCATCATAGAAAACCTCTTCTGCTACATTCTTGCCCACCTGCGAAGCAAAGAGGAAGAAGGCCTTGTTGGGAATGCCGCTATTGACGTGCACACCTCCATTGTCTCCCTCTTCTGTTTCCGGAAGATTGACAAACTCATTCATATGGGCAGGCTGCCATCCCCGCGAACCAAAGCCCGAGCCTCCATTGTTTGGGTCCGCCAAATTGCGAAGCGCTCCGCTAGGGAAGACATTCGTCCGAACCACATCTTCTCCCATCAGCCAATCATCCCGATCAATCATGGCACCAAAAATGTCTGCAAAAGATTCATTCAAGGCGCCGGACTGGCTCAGGTATTCCAGGTTCGCCGTGGTTTGTACCACCCCATGCGACATTTCATGCCCCGCCACGTCCAAGGCCCCCGCCAATGGATCAAAAGCCGTTGCCCCATTCCCATAAAACATGGCCGAACCACTCCAAAAGGCATTGTCAAATCCGCCACCGTCTTCATCTGCCACATTTATGATGGAAATAATATTACCGGCTTGTCCATTGATCGAATTTCGCTGGTGCGTGGTGCGGAAGTATTCATAGGCTATTCCTGCATTGTAATGAGCCGAGACCGCACCTGCCGGCCAATCTTGGTTATTGAAGGAAAACACTTGCTTCACACCAAAATCATCATTGCCAATCGGCGTTTCATTCTCTGCATCAAGGGTCCAGATGGCTCCAGAAGGATTCTCCGGAAGATTAGATCCAGCAAAATTGAACATGTTTCGGCTAGCGTCAACGAGGTAATACACATCATTGACTATGTAAGAACGTACTTGTTGAGTTAGTCCATTTAGATCCGGTCGGTTAGCCGTCGCCGGGCCGTCGGGAGGGAGGACAGCTGTCGTGGATGGATCTTCATGTACACTGTGATCGTGATCCATCTTACAGAGGTTGTTATAATCAAAAAGGATCTCCCCCGTCATCGCATCCACATAATACAACTGTTGATAATAAATATTTGGCACCAATTTCAACCGCCAAGTGAGGCGTTCGGCCGCTGCATTGTTCTTTGGATGGTAAATGACTAATTCCGATTCAACGGGTTTCAATTGGAGCATCTCCCACATTTCCGCGCTCATATCAGTCCAGGTCGTTCTTTTACTGATATCTGCTTTGGCAATAGCCGCAGCCTCCTCCGCTTCGATCACAGGCACTAGGCTAGCTAATTGAGGAGCAGGAAAATAACGCCCCATGGTATAGTCCACTAGATCCCCTTTGAAATGAACGGTCAATTCTCCTCCATAAACTTTCACTCCCTGATGATACTGCTGCAAGCGAAAATGTTGCTCGCCATCACGGCCAGTAGCAGAGGAAACGATCTTGAAGGTAGCTGCTGCATCTTCAATGTTCATGTATTTCTCTAGGCTGGAAAGGTGTCGAAAGATCTTGCTTTGAGCGGTACCTTCTTTCGGCCTCGCATCTGCCGTACCATAGATCGCAATGGGGCGAGTATTTCCTTCTCCATAATAGAGCTTTACCGGCGCCTGGGACAGGCCCGGTACCGCAGGAGCAATCGCTCGATATTCGGTAGTTAGGTTACCAAATGGTCGAGTAATGACGGGGACAGCCGGTTGTAAAGGCCGAATACGCATATCTTCAATCTGATGCGGAGCTCCCGGATTTTTTTCGATTTGGTTTAGGTGGGGTTTAAATTGCCCTAGCAACACCGTACTGAGCAATACTAGACCCAATGAAGTAACAAACTTTAACATGAGAAGATAAACTTTGGGTTGAAAATTGGTTAACATTACTATTTACAAGCACTTAGGCTTCGTCAAGCGGTGACGTTCAGTCCATTAGTGCGGTCTCGATTCGATTATTGCTTAAGCGGTTCCGGCTTTGGAATAAGGGTTTTACAAGAAGCATAAAAACTCTTGACTGCATCGGGAGTAGGATGACTACTAGACCCCCAACTCAGTCGATGACTTTGGGCTCCCTTTTCCATTCTCACAAAATGATAGAGATTCCCAGGATGCTGAAAATCTTGCTCCTCCATTTTTTGCTCCGTCCAGCTCGCAAAAAGCGCTTTGGCTTGACTACGCTTCGCCTTTGGGAGAACTACAAAGGTTCCTTGTTGGCTTTCTCTTTTGAAAAGCTGGCCATTTTCCAATAGCATGTATTCCGTATAGGCCCCTGCAAATCCTCCCCCGCTTCCAAAGTACAAGCGGGTGTCAGGCAATTCATCCGTAGAGTAGGTTTTGCATCCTGCCAAGAGCAGCAGCAAGGTGAAAAGGGGTAGCGTTTTTAGCATATTTTTGTGTTTCAATTATCAAAGCATACCCTTAGGACGCCAATTTAGTCCAAGGGACACAAATAGGTGCGAACAGCATAAATCTACACCGATCTATGGGGATCGCTACATCAAATTTTGAGGTATTGAAGTAAATAAGCAGGTATTAGCTAAGGAAGCAGTGTTTGAGTAAACGTAGGGATTTAGTAACAAATACATTTTGATAGTTACCGTCGTTCATTCGGGCATTAACCCAATTCTTTGTGGTCTAAAACGCTCCATGAACATGCGCTTCCATGTTTTTTGGTCAAGGCTGTGAGCACCGACTATACTAAGCTTCAGTGCATCGTTTTGAAAACACTATATAAGATTCGAAGGTTGAATGCTCTACTGCCCAAATATATATTTTAATCCTGGAACGGAAATGGATACGTCTATTATTTCCCTGTTTTTTGACGCCAAGATGTCCTTTACAACGCAGGTGTTTAAGAAAATATTAAGTTTTTGGTAACAAAAAAAAACCGATCGTCTTGCTATCTTGCACAGATTAGTAGCTTAAACGGATACCATGAAAAAGTTTTACTGCCTACTCCTTGCTCTTAGTCTTGTAAGTTTCTTACCCTTGAATGCTCAGGATGCACCGCATTCTGGAGAGGATACACCTCTTAGTAAAGAGGAGAGCCAAGAAACGCCTGCTGCTGCTGTGGAGGAGGATTTGGCGGAGTATGCTGCTTTGGAAGAAGTTGTCGAGGAGGAGAGTTCCGAAGAAAAGGCGAAAGCCAATGGCACGGAAACGGAAAAGAAAACAGCTTGCATCAATATCTCACCATCAGAGCAAAAAGCTAGCAATAAGGAGCAGGGCAAAAAAGCAAAGCCAAATGCTACTGGCAAGGAGAAGATCAATAAGTCTCCCAAATGCAGTAAATTGAAATCGAAGGAGGCTGAGGCGACTAAGAAGAAGCCTAAAGCTAGCTCCCGTGTAAAACTAGTTTCTTACCGTCCGGGGAACTACTAGACACGACCTCCCTATTTCAGGTCTTTGTCCCATTCAGAATAGACTTGTCCTTTCCGATACTGTTGCAATACGTGCTTCACAGTAGAAGTGAGATTAGGAGGTAAATCCTCCAAAGAATACCAAGCTACCCCTTGAAATTTCCAGGGCTCCTTGGCTCTTAAAGTACCTTCCCATGTATATGCTTTAAAATATAGGGTCAGTCGACGCTCCGAAGACTTATTTTTCTGTAAAACATGCACCAGCATCAGGTCCTCTGGTCTCAGTTTTATGCCGGCTTCCTCAAAACTTTCTCGAATAAGCGTATCCTTGGCATATTCTCCGGCCTCCATGGTTCCCCCTACTAAGGTGTAGTTGCCGCCTTGAGGTTTGGTCTGTTTTAACAGTAATATCTTCCCTCGATGATAAAGGATTAACCGAACTTTGATTCTTATCTTACGCTCCATATATAACTTTCACATTTTCCACTAACGGAAGAGAACATAGAAATTGACAAGTAAAAGTCAGAATAATTCACGAAAACTTAGGTATTTTTTTACAATCCTTTTAATCATATGAAGGAATGTAAATATCTATGTATAAACGGTTAAGACTTAGCTATCCCGCACATTTCAAGCTCAAGACTAGACTTCCACCGCCAGCATTTCACCTTAGTGATATTTGGGATCGAAAGGGCGCCACTCCCAAAAACTAAACAAAAAGCTGTATTTTTGGCCCTGCTCAACTTTGATTAACTATATGCAATATCAAGAAAGTGTCTTAGCAACTATTGGAAATACGCCACTTATCAAATTAAGCCGAATAGCGAATCCCATTAGTGCTACCGTCTTTGGAAAGGTCGAATGTTACAACCCAGGTCAATCCGCCAAAGATCGTATCGCGCTCCACATGGTCGAACAAGCAGAGAAAAGGGGAGAACTAAAGCCCGGCGCCACCATCGTAGAAGCCACGAGTGGAAATACGGGCTACAGTTTAGCTATGATCGCAAGCCTAAAAGGCTATGGATGCGTACTTACCGTGACCAGCAAGGCATCGCAAGAGAAATTAGCTTTGCTCCGGTCTATGGGAGCTGAGGTGATAGTTTGTCCGGCAGATGCCGAACCGGATGATCCTCGATCCTACTATCAGAAAGCACTTCAACTTAGCCGAGAGATCCCCAATGCTTTCTACATTAAGCAGAACTTCAACATGGATAACTCGGGAGCACATTTTCACACCACTGGTCCTGAAATATGGGAACAGACGGGTGGTAAAATAACCCACTATGTTTGTTGTGCGGGTACCGGGGGAACATTATCTGGAACGGCCCAGTACCTAAAGGAGAAGAATCCTAATATCAAGATTATCGCGGTTGATGCCTATGGTTCCGTACTGGCTAAATACTGGCAGACCGGTGTATTCGATAAGTCCGAGATCTATTCCTATAAGATTGAAGGTTTAGGTAAAACGATCATTCCGGATAATGTCAATTTTGATGTGATTGATGAGTTCGTGAAGGTGACAGACAAGAATAGCGCCTTGCGCACGCGTGAGTTGGCGTTAAAAGAAGGACTGCTGGTAGGTTATTCCTCTGGAGCTGCGATGGAATGCGTTTTCAAAATCAGGAGACAACTACGACCACAAGATGTGGTAGTGGTATTGTTCCCAGATCATGGAACACGTTACCTGGGCAAGGTCTACAATGATGAGTGGATGAAACAGCATGGCTTTCTAGATGACGAACTGCCTGAAGATGTTTCAGCGGATGAACCCAGCTATCGCAAGCAGATCAAGCGTATTTATCAAGCCTACAAACGTAAATACGGCAAATACCTGAAGCAAACCTTGAAGATGTAGTTGATCATAGCTAGACTACTCGATCCAGTGTGGCAAAATCAGCAATGATTAGCATTGCTATTGCCAGCCAGATCAAATCAAGGGCGCATTCCAAGTTAGATAGGTGGTCATGTTAGGAATGCGCCGTAAAAAATTCACGTCATTAGTCGGGCTTTAGAGAGATCAAACAAGAGCTTGCTCCGTTCCAATTTAGGCTGGAGAATGGAGAGATATTTGGTTCCCTTCAGTATCTGCAAAAATGGCAAAGTAGCCAATTTCATCTGTAATCTTTGTTTTAGGTAAAATGACCTGCCCACCAGCTCCTTCGACACGCCCCAGCACAGCACTTAGATCCTTACCTCCATTCAAATAAACCTTAGCGCCCTTCGCAGTAGGTTCGTAGCCTTCTCCATGGCAAATAGCTCCGCCAATACCGCCCTCGCCAGGTTTGTAGGGCAACATCCCCATTTTCGTGCCTTGCATATCCATCTCCTCCATTTCGTATTCATAAATAGCCGTGTAGAATTTTTTGGCTCTTCCAAAGTCAGCAACCGGGATTTCAAACCAATTGATCGCATTCGTTAATTCCATAGGTGGTTTTAATTGTTGGACAAACCGAAAACAATAGATTTAATTTGAAAGAAGCTATCGATTTGTCCGGTGAAGAAAATAAGGACTAGATACCTAGCTTGTACCCTTTGGTCTCAAGCTTTTTCACAGTTCAGTTACAAATGGACATCAAATATAAAATAAATTGTTTTTTTTTATCAATTTTTAAAACAATTTATTTCGTCCACTAAAGATCGTGTGGTGCGCCTTAAACAAGGACAAGTTATTGGAGAAACCATGATTGGGGAAGCTAGAAAGAGCGAGCCAAAGCTAACTCCAAACAGAAGCGATTGGTAACAATCCGGTGCTGGAAAGATCGGCTGGGTGCAGTAGCAATAAAATGAGCGCGGCATTCAAAATATACCTACATTTGCAGCTCAATTATTGAAATGAAATCCGCGATACCCGAACGCTGGCTGATCATTGGAGCCTTTGCAGTTATTTACATCGTGTGGGGATCTACCTACCTCGTCAACTTCTGGGCAATCCAGGTAATTCCTCCCTTTCTGATGAGTGGCAGCCGCTTCTTTGCTGCTGGATTATTACTCTATATTTTTTTCAAACCCAAGGAAGCAGTACCCATTTCCAGAAAGCAATTCCTCAACGCTATTGTACTTGGAATTCTCTTTCTCACGATCGGTGCTGGCGGTGTGGTTTGGGCAGAGCAATATATCGATACGGGCATGGTAGCCCTGATCATCGCATTTGATCCCTTACTTATTCTTTTACTACTCTGGATTATACGAGGAAAACCTCCCAAAGGTTTAAGTCTGCTTGGAACAGCTCTGGGAATCGCCGGAATGGCTCTCCTGGTGGATCAACCACAATTTATTGCCTCCAAGGAAGCCATTTGGGGGCTCATTGCCATTTCAATCAGCATGACAGCATGGGCTTTTGCTTCTATATATATTAGCACCATGGATTTACCGGCCTCCAAAAGTCGAAGTACGGCTTTACAAATGTTGGGGGGCGGCACTTGCCTGTTCTTGGTCGGTGGTTTGAGTGGCGAGGTGACAGCCTTGGACTTAAGCAAGGTTAATCTGGATTTCACCTTCTCCTGGCTGTATCTCGTCTTGCTAGGTTCTTTGCTAGCTTTTTCATCTTTCAATTACTTACTAACAAAGGTTTCTCCGGCTAAAGTAGCTACCTCGACCTTCGTCAACCCGGTCGTTGCGCTCTGGTTGGGATGGGCATTTAATGCTGAATTGATTTCTACCCAAAGTTTGCTAGCTGCTGGAATTCTTCTGTCTGGGGTCGTTTTTATCAACAGCCAATGAATAAAATTGCCTATTTTTGCGCAACTTTTAACTAATTAGTGATATTTTAGGGGCAAAGAAGCCTTAAATAATATAAAAGGACAAAGCAACCCACTTGAATTATACAGCAGGATATAAAGGGGGTCATTAGTAGCGAGGTCATATTTTCCTCCTTGTCCTAGACATCTAGCTTCCCCTCAAAATATTTCTATCTTACACGGTGACTTATGGGAGTTATTATATCCTTATTGAATCATAAAGGTGGTGTAGGCAAAACGACAAGCGCCATCAATATTGGTGCTGGTCTAGTGGAACTGGGAAAGAAAGCCCTTCTGATAGACTTGGATCCACAAGCCAACCTGACCCTTTCGCTGGGACTACCCAGATCACAGAAGACCATTTATCAGGCCCTGCGCGGAGAGGAACCTCTTGTGCCAGTCAATGTGAAAGAGGGCTTAGATGTGGTTATAGCGACCTTGGATTTGTCTGGCGCGGAGATGGAATTGATCAATGAGGCAGGCAGAGAGTTTATTTTAAGGGAGTTATTGGAACCTGTTCGACTGCAATATGATTATGTAATAATAGATTGCCCACCTTCCTTGGGCTTGTTGACCTTAAATGCTTTGACGAGCAGCGACATGGTCATCATTCCTTTGCAAACCGAGTTTTTGGCGATGCAAGGATTGGCCAAGATCAAGCAAGTCATCCAGAAGGTGAAATTGCGATTGAATAAGAAGTTATCGATTGGAGGGGTATTAGCCACCATGTTCGATAGTCGGAAGGTATTGAACCGAGATGTCATAGAAACCATCGAGAAGTACTTTGGAGATCTGGTTTTCGAAACTCGGATCAGAGACAACGTCGCCTTGGCTGAAGCTCCGGCGCAACGTAAAGATATATTTGCTTACAATCGTAATAGCCCAGGGGCAGCTGACTACCTGGCGGTATGCCAAGAGTTAGAAAATAGAGTCTCCGCATTGGTTGTTTAACGAATAAAGCTTTTCCATTGGCAAAGAAAAAATTCACCGAAGGACTGGAAAGCCTATTTGTAGAAGCGGAAGTATCTCCTTTCGCAAAAAAAGGCAAAAAAGCTTCTGATAGCAGCAAACCCTCTTCCACAGACGGGAAGGAAGGGCGCTATAGTGCAGATCTGGAATCCTTCCTTTCTGATGCCTTTGAGGATGCTTTTGAAGAAAGATTAGGACAAGGCTCCAAAGACAAGCGTAAGAAGAAAACTAAGAAAGCTTTGAGTGGGCTGGATATCCTCATCCGCAATACGGTGGATCCCAAGCAGCAGATTGAGATCGAAGATCTGACGCCCAAAAGAATTACGCTAACGCTCGACGATGAGCACCTTGCTCAATTGCGAGAAATGGCTCGCCAACGCAAGACCTACCTAAAGGAAATGATCAAAGAGATCGTTGCAGATTATCTACAGAACCGATCCAAGTAAGTATAGATCTCAATGCCGCACTCCATTCGGCAATTAATCCCTCCATTTTCCACATTTAATCGAAATTTTGCCGGACTTTATCAAATCTTTTTCGGTCTAAGCTCCTTTAAACCGTAATTGTAGCTGTATTGTAAAGGAATTTTAACATTCTGATAACGCATATCAAGCAACTTTCAAGCTAGAAGAGCGTCTTTACAATAGATCACATTCAATAGCTTAACGCGTGTTAAAGATTTTACAAAAGTCTTTATTCCTGAGTAAGTGAAAAAGAGGCGATCAACCGATTAATTTCGCGCGTCTTACCAAAAAGAACTAGTACCACAACTCACAATTTTCTAAGCTAACTGTCGTTAGTTACCGCAGGTAAAAAGTATACAAGCCTGTAGTGTTTTCTAGACGACGGTGCCGAAAAAACTCCGACACAAGACTGAAATTCATCTGATTGTTAATAAAAAACCCGTGCTGTTATGAAACGATTTCACTGGCTGGCAACCCTATGCCTAGCTGTAATGACCCTACCCGTTTGGGCAAACGATGCTGCTCCTACTGTTTCTACTGACATTTTAGTTAATGCCAAGATTGCCGAGGGCAAAGTCATTAGTTTAAAAGTATCAAATCTTCAAATGGAGAAGACGAGTATCAAACTCACTAATCTAAGAGGAGACAATACTTACTATCGCGACTTTATCAAGGATCACAATGGTTATGGTAGACGCTTGAATCTGGATAAATTGCCTGCAGGGAAGTACTTGCTGACTGTGAAGCAGAAGGATGAGTACGTGAAGCAAATTATTGTGATCAAAGACAACTATGTTTTGTTATCGAAGACCAATCACCAGCAAACATAGTCGATTCAATAAGGAAGTAAATCATTTTTTGACATTTGATGTAAAGCCGCTGCCTTCCCAGGTACAGCGGCTTTTTCTATGTGATCCCTCTAAATCATCCGTTCCCTTTCGAAATTCTCTTAAGATTTGTGTTCCTCACGGTGTTAAATGAAGTTAAAATCCTTCAGGCTTGTGTCATTTTTAGGCTGGTGCTTATTACTTTTTTCCCAAATCCTTAACTTGCCTGAAAATTCCTCTTATGCACAAAATAGTTTTTGCCCTCTTAATACTTTTTGGCTTAACGTCCGCTTGCGGCGACAGTAGCCAACAAGCTTCCAGTGACAGCAAATTCTCACAAGAACAACTAGGTGAACAACAAAAATTGTGGGATGAGTTGATGGAGGTTCACGATGAGGTCATGCCGAAAATCAGCAAGATCCACAAGCTCTCCAGACAATTACTCAACCATCAGGAAACGACCAGCGGTTTGGCGGCTGAGGCAAGTCAGCAGATAACTGAGATCGTGAAGCAGTTAGATGCTGCCGACGAAAGCATGTTTTCTTGGATGAATAACTTGCAACAACTCAAACCGCTACAGGACACCGAAAAGCACGAAGCCATAGTCAAATATCTAAAGGCTGAACAAGAAAAGATGGATAAGGTCCGGGATGATATGCTAAACAGTATCAAGGATGGATCAAACTTGATTGAGGAATTAGGCGTTACAAATACCAAAGCACAATGAGAATCTTCTACTTCGTCGCAGTAGTTACCTTAGCCTTCATCGCTTGTCAACCCAAATCGGAAGGTCTCCCGATTCTGGGCAACCATATGGTTGACCCAACTAGCGGAGATACGACCTATCATCATATCCCTACCTTTGCGTTCACAAATCAAGACAGCCAGCTGGTGGACAACGCTAGTTTTACCGGCAAGGCTTATGTCGCTGATCTTTTCTTTATTTCCTGTCCAACCATTTGCCCGAAAGTGGCTAAGCAGATGAAAAGAATCTATGATCGGTACGAAACAGATGATCGCCTGGCCCTACTCTCACACACCATAGATCCCAAGAGGGATACCGTTGCGAGATTGAAGAAATATGCGGAAGGCTTGGGCGTGGAAGCTCCAAAATGGCACTTCGTAACCGGAGAGAAGGACAAGATATATGACATTGCGCAGGACTATATGAGTATTGCACGTGAAGATGAAGATGCACCAGGGGGATTCGACCACAGTGGTTGGTTACTCTTGATCGATAAAGATTTCCATATCCGATCCTTTTGCAATGGCACAGAAGCCGAAGCGGTAGATCAATTCATGAAAGATATTGACCTGCTTTTAGAAGAAATGTAGAGAATACCAGGGGCAGAACGATCCTTCTTATCCGACAAAGTATAATCATTAGTCTTACATTCATGCACTAAGCGCAGCCCCAGCTCATTCCAATACGTAAGATCTCACCCACAAGGAGTCTGATATCCCGACTTTAATTGGCATTTGTCGGAGACTTTGCTAGGCCGTCCTTGTATCCCTTTCTCACAAGAATTACCTTTGGCATTCTGCAACTAGTCAGGATATCATCTTGGTTATGTTAACTTTGCGCAAAATTCGCATGGTTTGCCCAAGAATTCCTCCAACAAAATTCTCCCAAAGACAGCTAACCAATTAATATGAAAAAAACAGGATCAACGCTTACCACTCTGAACCTCTCTCCGCGGTTTCAGAAAAACATCACAATTACCAGACCCATACTTTTTTGTCTTCTGCTTTTTCTTAGTCTTACTCCTCCAATATTCGGTCAAAATCTTCTCCCATTAGAAGAGATAGATCTAATTGTCCTGCCTCGGCAAGATAATCAAGCCTTATTGGAAGAGGAACTCAAGAATCGCCAGGTGGGTACTGCTCCGAAATTTGCCATCAGCTTTCCCGTGGCTATTTCCCCGCTTAAACGGGGAAACTGGGAAGAACAAGATGATGGGACTGCCGTTTGGCGGCTTCGAATCCTTTCACCGGCGGCACATTCCCTGAATTTAGGTTTTGGGGAATTCTTTCTCCCTCCTGGTGCTGAACTAGACCTATATTCTACTGATCAAAAGAATAAGCTAGGGCCCTTCACGCCAAACGATAATGATGACCATCGGGAGTTTTGGACACCTATTATTGAAGGAGACGAAATGGTGGTAGAACTCCGTCTTCCCAAGGAACAACGCAAGAACCTTAGCCTGAAAATCACCAGTATTAACCATGATTTTCTGGGCTTTTCCACCTTTGTTTCTGGCTCCTGCAACTTAGACGTAATCTGCAGTGCCGTAGATGGTTGGGATATCGTAGATGCTTATCGAGATATCATCCAATCTGTCGGGGTATACAGCACAGGGGGAAGTACGTTTTGTACCGGTTTTCTAGTCAATAATACGTTAGAAGATTGTACTCCTTTCTTTATGACTGCCGACCACTGTGGCATGCGCGCTAACAATGCCGCTAGCCTGGTCGTCTATTGGAATTTTCAGAATGCTAACTGCCGAGCTCCAAACAGTGGCTCCAGTGGTGGACCTGGGAATGGGGCTTTGAATGATTTCAATAGCGGTTCTGTACTCAGGGCTAGGAGTGGCGACACTGATTTTGGGTTACTAGAGTTGGATGACCCGGTAAGCCCTACCGCCGAAGCCTTCTTCGCTGGTTGGGATGCAAGACCTGAAATTCCGGTAGATACTGTGATTGCCATCCACCATCCCAATACCGATGAAAAGCGAATTAGTTTCAGCTTTGAACAGGTTTACAAAGGGAATCTAAATGGCCAGGGCATGGCGAATGGCGGGTACCTCGTCGTTCCGGAATGGTCAATAGGTACGACCGAGGGAGGATCTTCTGGCTGCCCATTGTTTGATCAAAACCGACGAGTCGTAGGGCAGTTGTTCGGCGGAGCGGCATCTTGCAACAATTTAGACTATGATGCCTTTGGCTGGTTTGCCGTTTCCTGGGAAGGAGGGGGAACACCGGATACACGCTTGCGGGACTGGCTAGATCCCGAGAATACCGGAAAAATAACGCTCGATGGCCGGACGCAAAACGCCTGCAACTTTAGAATATTAGCGGATGAAGAGGAGTTCTTGCTGTGCGATCCTTCCGAGCTAGTCTTTGATCTGGGACCTAGCGACAACTTCACGGCCCCAGTAGCCTTAAGCATCGTCAATTTACCCGACGGCATCACAGCAGCCTTTGAAGGGAATCCAGTTGTTGCCGGAGAAACGACTACTGTCCGCCTCGAACAACTGGCGCAATTGGCTCCAGGCACTTACAGCTTCGACATTAATGGCACCGATGGAACCGAATCCGCCAGCACCACTATTACCTTAGTCATATCTGAGAATCTACCTACGGCTACGACGCTTACAAGTCCTGTCGATGAAGCGGAAAACACCGGCACGGCTCCTAATTTTACTTGGAGCGCTATAGATAATGCCATTACCTATATCTGGCAGCTTAGCACCAGCGATGATTTCTTCAGTGTTGTCGCCTCGGAAGAGGATCTAGTCGCACCGGAAGTCAGCTATAACAATCTTGCAACAGAGACCACCTACTTCTGGCGTGCCCGGGCAGTGAATGCTTGTGGTTCAGGAGATTGGTCGCCTGTATTTTCCTTTACTACAGCAGGGGTCTACTGCCTGATTACTGATTCAGATGATATCCCGGTAACGATCGGCTCCAATAATCCCAATACCGTAAGCTCTGATCTCTTGGTTGAACAGGAAGGTCTGGTGGCCAGCATCTCGGTTAGCATGGATATTAAGCATACCTATGTTTCTGACCTGGTTGCCAATCTCATTTCTCCTAATGGTACTTCGATAAGCCTATTCCGTAACCCAGGAGAAAATGTGACCTTCCAAGGTTGTAGTAGGGACGATTTAATACTTAGCTTCAATGATGATGCTCCACAGGGCAATGATCTGCTTTCCAGTAGCTGTGATAATGCGACTCCGACTATTTCCGGGGTCTTTCAACCGCAACAAGCACTTGCCGAACTCAATGGAGAAGATGCACAAGGAACTTGGACCTTGGAAATCATTGATGAATTTAGCGAGGATGGAGGAACCATCGACAGCTGGAGTCTTGAAATATGCACTAGTTTCTCTGAATCAGCGGTGCTCAGCACCAGCACACCAGGGATTTCCGTTTGTCCAGGAGAAAGCTTTGAATTTGACCTGATCATAGGCGGTGGATTTTCAGATGAGGGCCTGACCGTTAACACGAATGAGCTTCCTGAAGGAGCCAGCTTAGAGCTGGACCCTATGACGCCCACAGCGGCCAGTACGGTCACGGTGAGCGGTAGTGGCTTTGATCAATCTGGAGACTATCCTATCACCTTTACCGCTTCGGATGGTACTGCCTCCGCCAACACTACGGTAGATATAGAAATTCGTAGTGTCCCAGATAACATCATCCCCTTACAGCCACAAGACGGTGCCGAACTGGTTTCTATAGCCCCTACCTTCAGCTGGACCACCAATCCCGGCGCGGACAACTACAGAGTAACTGTGAGTACTTCGCCTGACCTGAGTAATCCGGTAGTAGATCTCAATACTGGCAACAACATTATCAATTTGGGAGATCTAGCTAGGGGTCAAACTTATTATTGGCAAATATCAGCCACCAATGATTGCGGCTTGGGCCAAAGCGATGTTTGGACCTTTAGTACCATTCCGGATTTAAGCTTTGTGACCGACCCTAGCAGTATTATAGTTTGTCCAGAGGATGAACCTAGTTTTTCATTTGTACTGGATGAAGATTTTCTAGGACCTGTGGACCTAAGCTTTTCCAGCCAACCCGACAGCGGTATTGGTTTAGAAAGGGATGGGGGCTTAAATGACCTCACGCCGGGAGAAACCATCAATATAAACCTTAACGCGGCGGGCGTTCCTGCTGGAGACTACCAACTAGAACTAAGTCTGGACGATGGCACACTGAACACCTCTACCAGCTTAACGGTCCAGATTCTAGATGCCCCGATAGCGCCAAATTTAACAAGCCCAGCCGACCAAAGTAGCTTGGCAGTCTTGCCAGACCAACTTAGTTGGGAAGCGGTGCCGAACATAAGCGAATATCAAATCGAAATTGCGGGTAATGCCAATTTTGATCCGATTTTGGAATCTGGGCAAACTACAGGTAATAACTATATGCTCAATACCATAACCGAAGGCGGAACTTATTTCTGGAGGGTGAGTAGCAGCAATGCCTGTGGCTTAGCCGCTTCAACGGTGTTCCAATTCACCTTCATGCCGAATGCTGTCAATGAGATTGACGGGAATCGAATTAATATCTTCCCTAATCCTACGCTGGCCGAGGTGCAAGTCAACTTCACCAGGCCCATTGACCAACAGCTGCTACTGCAAGTTCATCACGTAAATGGCAAGTTACTCTTCCAAAGGCAACTCCAAGCCGGACAACAGCAGGAGAACATCTCCTTGGCTGATGTGCCCGCTGGCGTCTACTTGCTCAGCTTACAAACGGCAACAGATAAGCTGATTCGGAAGATCATCAAGCAATAGTTCTCTTTCATCCTATACCGAAGAATTTTTATCTTGAGTGATAGAAAGTCGCAAGCTAAGAATGGTAGGATGCTACCGGTAGAATTCGCAGCAAAATGGCTTCTTCCAATAGAAAAAATGCTCCATAACGATGATGAAAAACAAGTTTCACCCAATTAATTTTAGTAGTACCCGAAAACCTTTGATGGAAAAAATAGGCCTACTGTTCACCCTCTTTTTACTTTCCCAAACTGCTTGGTCACAGTCAAGCCTACAGCAAGCCATCAACGCCTTTAGTAAAGATCCTACTTTGAAGCATGCCGGAGTTGGAATCAGTGTGGTGGATGTAGCGAACAATAAGGAAATTGCCCAACATGACTCCCAGCGTAGCTTGGTTCCTGCCTCTTCTTTGAAGGTATTGACTACCTCCTCAGCACTAGCCATGCTAGGTACCGAATATAGATTCAGTACGCATCTTCAGTACACAGGCTCAATAGATGCCAATGGCCAATTGAATGGGGACCTAATTCTACAAGGAGCTGGTGATCCCACCTTAGGTAGCCCCACTATGCCGGGCGGCGAAAGTATGGAGCAGGTGTTGGATAAATTCAGTATGGCACTGCAACAAAAAGGAATTCGGAAGATCAGTGGACATGTAGTTGGCGATGCCTCTTTCTTTGCAACCAAAGTCAATGGCTCCTCCTGGCAATGGAATGACTTAGGCAACTATTATGGTGCGGGCAGTTGGGGGCTGAATTTTCATGACAACCTCTACTACCTTAGGTTTCAACAAACGGGCAGGCTAGGTAGGACGCCAAGGATCGCGATCATCGAACCCGAAATTCCGAACCTCCGTTTTACCAACGAAATCAAATCTGCCTCCGCCGGTTCTGGAGACAATGCCTATATCTATGGCGCTCCATACACCTACGAACGTTTCGTCCGAGGAACGATTCCCATTGGCAGTAAGCTCTTTAGCATTAAAGGTTCAATACCTGATCCTCCTCTTTTTGCTGCGCAGCAGTTGGCTACGAGATTGCGAAACGCAGGTATCGTCAGTGAAAAAGGCGCCACCAGTGATCGCCTTTTGGGACGCCCGCTAGGTAGTGAGTCTCAAAAACTGCTGACTCATCGATCCCCTTTTCTCAAGGAAATCGTGGTTCGAACCAATATCAAAAGTGTCAACCTATATTGCGAGACCTTGCTACGAGCACTGGGGAAGATCAAAGGAAGCGAAGGCACTGTCTCCGGCGGAATCAAGGCATTGCAAAGTTTTTGGGAAGCACGTGGCTTGTCCTTTGCCGGGGTAGCCTTAGAGGATGGAAGTGGCCTATCCTCTAAGAATGTTGTTACCGCCAAATTCATGGCTCAATTGATGCGAAAAGTGGCCAGGGATGCTAAGATTTATGATGACTTTAGAAACTCTCTACCTATTGCTGGCAAATCCGGCGGCATGTCCTATACTTTACGTGGAACGTCCGCTGCTGGAAAGGTTAGAGCAAAAACGGGAACCTTAAATCGGGTGCGATCTTTGACCGGCTATGTCGAGACCAAATCAGGAAAACTACTTTCCTTTTCTATTATCGTCAACAATTATACTGGATCAGGAGGGCAGGTGCGCAAGAAGATGGAAAAGGTGCTGCTCGCCATGTATGCCTTATGACCCCATGAACGGTCAGGCATGAATGGAGATTAACTTGCCATATTGCAGCCTTTACCGTAACTTTGCGCGCGGCAGAGTGACCAAAATGACAATCACATATGAAGCTTAAAACGACCTTTCTTCTGATCCCCCTAGTAGCGCTGCTATGCACTACAGCTTGTGATCGAGATGAACGCCCCGCAGACTTTCCGCCAACCTTAAGTACCGACCCAGACGATGCTCAACCCATCAATACCAGCACTAACGAAGGCAATGCAGTAGTCACCTCGGGCCTAACCCAGGACTACCTGAATACCAATCGAGGAATCTGGCAAAAACCAGAACTCATCCTAGAGTTATTGGGTAATCTTGAAGATAAGGTCGTGGCAGATATTGGGGCAGGAACGGGATTCTTTGCTTTTCGGTTAGCACCAAAAGCCAAAAAAGTAATTGCCGTAGACATTAATCCAGTCTACACGCGAGCGCTAGATAGTTTGAAAGTCTTTCGCCTCGCAGATGATGTACAAGATCGCCTCGTTACTCGATTAGGTCGTGAAAACTCCCCTAAGCTGGAAACAGAGGAAGTTGACATCGCCATTATCGTGAACACCTTTGTCTATATCCGAGATAAGGTCTCGTATTTGAGAGCCTTAAAGCAAGGCATTAAGGAAGGGGGAAAATTGCTGATCGTAGAATTCAAAAAGAAAAAACTTCCTGACTTTGTGGAACCTCCACAAAAATATCGCCTTCCATTATATGAAGCGGAGAAGCTTCTGTATCAGGCAGGATATACTAAAGTCGAAGCGAACGATACCGCGCTTGATTACCAGTATGTCTTAGTAGCGGAGAAATAACAGACAGGTGAGATATCAGAAGTCTTTCGGACTTCTGATATCTCAACTGTCTGTTATTTCTCCGCTACTAAGACATACTGGTAATCAAGCGCGGTATCGTTCGCTTCGACTTTAGTATATCCTGCTTGATACAGAAGCT
>JAHQWA010000305.1 GCA_019634045.1 Saprospiraceae bacterium | reverse complement strand
GGTGTTAACGGTTTACCACTTGCATCCAGGTGGACCCAACTTGCCCCATAGCTGGAGAAGTTGATAGCGCTAATTTCAAAATTTGGGTCTTGAAAAATGGTCTGTAAGGTTTCATAGACCCAGCTTTGGATGGAACTCAGATCATCGCAGGGAAAGCCGTCCTCGTCCTGCTTTTCTTCAAATTGAGTATAGACCTTATGCAACTCTCGATAGTCCTTGTCAAAGACGAAGGCCTTCTTGTTGGTTTTTCCGATGTCGAAAATCAAGCTGTGCATAAAGCTAGTATAAGATCAATCAAGTCAATTTTATGGTATTTACAAACCAGTTGCTACCGTTGTATTCCCTCTTTCCTTAATGAGTTGTGGCCGTACGGATAACTCCCGGTAGGTGATAATCGGAGCAATGGCCGCACCACTCCGGTATCTGGCTTCCGCTAAAAGTGGCCGTACATCAGTCCGAAAAGCGGTTTGTAAGATCTCCTGGCCTCGAGTAACATCATTTTCCTGCTGGGCATTCGACAAAGCCTCACGGTCAATCAGTAGTGCTTTGGCATAGGCAATGCGAATGGCTTCCAGGCTTTGGATTAAATCCTCCAACGGATCCTTAAGATTGTGGCTAGCATCTATCATCCAAGCTAGCGGTGGGTTGGCTGCCGCATTATTTTCCATGCCATAGATCAATTCATTAAAGATCAGAAAAAGTTGGTAGGGTTTGACGTTTCCGACGGTAAGATCATCATCCCCGTACTTGCTGTCATTGAAATGAAAGCCACCCAAACGACCCTTCATCATCAAGATAGAGACAATTTGCTCAATATTAGTATTGGGCAAATGATGCCCTAGATCAACCAAGGTGTAGGCATTGGGACCACAATCTTGGGCCAGGGAAAGAGAGGTGCCCCAATCGGGTATGACCATAGAATAGAAGTTGGGTTCATAGGGCTTATATTCTATGTACATCTTCCAGTCTGAGGGCATACCTGCATAGATTTCTTGTAGGGCTGCCCTTGTATTTTGATAGGCTGTCCGAAAGTTAAGTTGGCCCGGAAAAGAGCTGCCATCTGCCAACCAAACCGTGATGCTTTTTGAACCGAGGGCCTTTCCAATGCGGATTACTTCCAGGTTGTGTTCAATGGCCTGAGCTCGCACCGATGCATCAGTATGACAAAGCGAACCGAACTTATAGCTATGAGGTTGATTGGGTTGATCCTGAAAAGTATTGGAGTTGACCGCGTCAAATACTAGCCCATGAGCAGCAGCACGTTCTTGTATATCAGTAGCGTCGTTGGGGATATCCCAGGGAATATGCAAGGATATAGCGCCGGCACTCTGCGTGATCGCATGTATGATTCCGACATCATCGATTTTTTCCTCCAGACAAGAAGGCTCGCCACCCGTGGAAAAACGGCCAAAACGGGTGCCCCCAGCTCCTAAGGCCCAGCTGGGAATGGCTACTTGCAAAGCCTGTAAGTTGGCAAGCAAGGGATCTGAGGGAATCCCTTGCTTATCCAACTGCTGACGTAGGAACTCAAATTGATGCTGATGCTCGCTCAGCAGACGCTTATTGAGTTCTTGTACTTGTGCTGTATCAATTTTCATGAGGTTGGTTTTAAGCAACTGGATCGAGCTGCTGAGTATCTATTGTCGAACGAATAGCCATATCCTAGCTAATTTAACGGACAAAGGCAGTTGGCATTCCGCCATCTACATTGATCATATTTCCGGTGCTTTTATCCAAAATAGCCGTCAAAGCAAACACGGCATTGGCAATGTCGCTAGGGCGAATGATCTCGTTCATTAGATTTCGCTTGGCGTAAAAAGCCGGGAGTTCTTCTACCGTGATTCCATAGGCTTTCGCTCGTCCTTCGGCCCAGCCTCCTTCCCAAATCTTACTACCGATGACTACACCATCGGGATTGACGGTATTCACTCGGATTTTTTCTGGCCCCAATTCTGCTGCCAAGAGCCGAGTCATATGTTGCTGAGCGGCTTTGGCCGTTCCATACCCCACGTTATTTTTTCCAGCCACTAGCCCATTTTTACTAGCGATATGAATCAAATCCCCACCCAGTTCTTGTTTTCGTAGTACCTTGACCCCTTCTTTGGCCATGTTGAATTGCCCTTTAACGAGGACATTTTGTAGGATTTCCCAATCCTTGGCTTCGGTTTCGGTGAGCGGTTTAGAAATGGCCAACCCTGCTGAATGTACAATGATATCAACGCCACCAAAGGCCAAACAAGCGGCTTTATAGGCGGCTTGCACGGACTCCATATCGGCAACATCGCAAAGGGCATAAATCGATACATCTCTTCCGAAAGTTTTGTCTGCCGCTTGCAATCTTTCCTCGGAGATATCTGTAAGTACGACATTGGCACCTTCCTCTGCTAGTTTGTCAGCGACCGCCTTACCGATACCCCCGCCCGCTCCCGTGATCAAGGCTACTTTCCGCGAAAGTGGTTTTTCCTTAGGCATCCGCTGCAGCTTGGCTTCCTCCAATAGCCAGTACTCAATATCAAAGGCTTCCTGCCTAGGGAGGGCCGTATATTCCGTAATAGCTTCTGCTCCGCGCATAACATTGATGGCGTTGATATAAAATTCAGAAGCTACTCTAGCAGTTTGTTTGTTTTTAGCAAAGGTGAACATACCCACACCCGGATAGAGTATGACCACGGGGTTCGGATCCCGGATGGCTGGGCTGTTGTCTCGCTTGCAGCTTTCGTAATAATCCGTGTATTCTTTCCGGTACTGTTCAAATGCTGGTGTCAGGGCGGCTTTAACTTGTTCGACCTCATCTAGGCCCTCGGTAGCACTTATGGGCAATACTAATGGCTGTATCTTCGTGCGGAGAAAGTGATCCGGGCAAGAGGTCCCCAGCGGAGCTAACTTCCCTAGGTCATGACTATTGATGAATTGCAGTACCCGTTCATCATCGCTAAAGTGTCCAATCATTTGTTTATGACTGGAACAAAGTCCACGTAAAATCGGTGCGATGGCAGCAGCTTGATTTAGGCGCTGTTCTTTGGGAAGACTTTCTATTTTTTGTCCACCAAAAATAGGCGAATCTACGCCCTCTCGCCCGGCCACGTAATCCGAAGCCATTTCGATGACCTCCAAGCTATTGACATAGCATTCGAAGGAGGTGTCTCCCCAGGTGAAAAGACCGTGTCCTCCTAGGACAATTCCTCTAATTCCAGGGTTTTCATTTAGACATTTTTCAAGTTGTATGCCCAAATCAAAACCTGGCCTTTGCCAAGGAATCCAACCCATTTTATCTCCCCAGATTTCGCGTGTAATGGCCTGACTATCTTTTGCCGCCGCTACAGATATCAGCGCATCGGGATGCAGGTGATCGATGTGCTTAAACGGCAGTAGACCATGCAGCGCAGTATCAATAGAGGGCGCTCTACTATCGAGGTCATAGAGACAGTGGTAGTAGAGCGGCACGATTTCATCTTCGTATGCTAAGCCACGGTAAACATTCTTCAAGGCGCGTAGGCGATCGGTGTATAAGCCGGCAATGCCCTGCCTCGTTAGGGTGCCAATATCTCCTCCTGATCCTTTCACCCACATAACTTCTACCTCGGCTCCCGTCAAGGGGTCTTTTTCCATGGTTTTACAAGAGGTGTTACCCCCGCCATAGTTGGTAATCCGCAGATCTGCTCCGAGGATATTGGATCGATACAGAAAGAGGGCGATTTCATCCCCTTGTAATTTGGCTGCTTCAGCCTCTTCCCAGAGATAATTCACATGTTTAAACTCACTGACCATAGCTGTTCTAGCTTTTTTTGTGGATCAAATATTATTGTGATATTCGTAGTGTTTGTATTTTTTGTCTACGTAGTTGCAGCCCTAGTGGCATAGTTACTAAATAATTAGTGGGGCAATTTGTACAAAATGCATTAAAATTTGCATTTATTGGGAAAAGCCCGCAAGCGACAAGACTTCCGGGGTGAAAACCATATTTCAACAAGTGTATGAAAGACTTCTTCAAGTATTTAAACCCTGGGGAAAAGGACAAGGACTGGGGCGTTTATTTGAACGTAGCAGGAAAAGCGACCATCCCACCGCAGACAATTTATCCTTCCAGAGGGCACCCGACGGGATATTTTTATACTTGGAAGAAGGGAAGGGTATTGGATGAATATCAACTTATTTATGTGACGGAGGGAGCAGGGACTTTAGAAAATGAGCAGGGGACTTTTGGTTTTACAAGCGGAACCATGCTGTTGATAAGACCTAGAGAATATCATCGATATCGCCCCAAAATAGAGTCGGGCTGGGTCGAATACTATATTGGATTCAACGGACATTTGGTGAATCATTTCTATCAGCAGGCTGAATCTTTGCGGCAGCAAGCTTTTTTACATTGTGGAATTCAGGAAAACTTCCTGGAATGTTATCGGAAAATTTTTACTTTCGTGGAAGAAGAAAAGCTGGGTTTTCAACAGATTGCTTCCGCCTACGTTATTGAACTCCTAGGACACTTGGTTGCTTTTCAAAAACAGGGGGAATTTTCTGGCAAACCCATTGAGCAAATTATACAACGTGCTCTCTTATACATGCGTGAAAATGTGGAATCCAATCTCGATTTACAGATTTTGGCAGCACAGTATCATGTGACCTACGCCAATTTTCGGAAGATGTTTAAGAAGTATACCGGTATGTCACCCCGGCAATACCATCTTGAACTCAAGATGAGGCGGGCAAAGGAACTAGTGTTGACCAGTGATAAAAGTATCATGCAGATCAGCGAAGAACTTAATTTTGAATCCATCCATTACTTTAGTCGATACTTCAAAAAAAAGCTAGGATATAGCCCCACTGAATTACGAAAAACTATATCATAGTTGTAAATCAGGAGTTTAGTTGGGTCTCGACTAAAGAAAGGCTGAGCCGGCGCAGAGGATCATCAAAAGCAGTTAATGCTAAATTTGTCTGGAATGTGCTCTAAATCTATTTAGTAGCAACTTTCGGGGCGAATATCCGTAAGGAGAAAAGATGGTGCTGTCTTGTATACGCCAATGAAATTGAAAGCCTTTACGTTACCAAATGTGAAATAATGTCCTACGTTACCTCTGAACAATTTGCACAACTTCTATTACAAAACGGGTTTGCAGAAAGAACGAAGCTGCAATACCCCGAAGATCATGCTCAAATCACGGCAGGCCATTACGATCCAGAGCTGCACAGAAGGATATTTAAATATGGCAAGTTGTTCGTGATCCATTTCGAGCAATCTCAACTCAGAGGTGTCAATGGTTTTTTCGGTTTTCAGAGTTCGGCATTAAGTATTGGGCAAGTAAAATCTATCTTAGCCTACACCAAGCTTCCTAACCATACCAAGACTGCCGTTCATAATCGCTGCCAAAATATCTTGGATCTTGAAAAAGAATACAATCGGATCAAGCGGAGAGAAATGACAAATCTCGGCATCACTGATCAGAAAATCCTAGATATATTTGAAAGCATTAACCTTCCTGAACCTGCTTCTTCCTAGACCCTTCTCATTCCTTTTCAAAAACCGTATAGCCCCCTTTGATCGTTTCCATCACCTGGATATCCTTAATCTCATCTATGATTAAGAGTTCTCTTAGGTATTATACCTCATTTTGTTGTATGAATAGCCATGCAGACTATGGGATTGATGACTCCCGTAAGCAAGAGTACATATTTTTGAAAATTATTATACGTACAGGTTTAAATAAAGGGGAATTTTATATATTACTCCTGCAATTGGGTTACTTCCCAGCGTTACTCTAAAATTAAGGCATCATCACAATGAAGATTATTACTTCTTTCCTCTATTGTTTTCTGCTATCTAAGGCTCTATTTCCTCAAGACTACATTACCACTCACCAGATCGGAGGAGATTCCTTGACCTGGGTTGCCGATTTATCGAATGATCAGCATGGCAATCTGTATATGACTGGTGTCTTCAGGGGAGAAATTGATTTTGGGGCGGGCCTAATGAAGCCTTCCGCAGGGAACCGGGACATTTTTGTCCTTAAGCTTGATGAAAATCATAATACTTTGTGGACTAGAACCATTGGTGGACTAGAGGATGAACTGTCGCCAAGTCTAGCTGTAGATACAATAGGTAATCTTTATTTGAGTGGTAGATTTGGTCCTATGGTCTCCTTTGGAGAAGAGACTCGTGGAGAAGCAGACTCCTTTACAAAAGGACGATTTATTACTAAGCTTGATACGGATGGTTCTTTTCTTTGGGTGCGAGAATTTAAGGCAGATAACATTACAGTTAACTCTTTAGAGGTGGATGCTGAAGGTAATCTCTTTGTTGGAGGTCATTTCCGAGATGACATTGATTTTCGAATTGACTTCGATGGCATTTCAGATGCAAAATCTAGCCCACATGGAGAAACTGCTTTTATTACAAAAATCACTAGTGAGGGGGAATATGTATGGACAAAGTTATTGTCGCTTTTTCCCAACCCAGGAGGAAGGACCTTTATGTTTGATATTAAAGCTAGTCCCGAGGGCGCTGTTTACTTCACAGGAACCTTTCAGAATCAGGGGTACTTCGATGTTGGAAAGGATTTTGGGGTGATTGATACTTTCTTAAATCAAGGACGACGTGATATTTTCCTTACTAAGATTATGCAAGATGGAACCTACGCTTGGACAAGAAGTATAGGAGGGACTTCTACTGAATGTGCATATAGAATTGAACTTGATGAGGATGAGAATGTGTATTTGGTGGGGTGGTTTTTAGACCAGGTTGACTTCAGTGATGGTTTTGAATCTGAACCTGCTGATTTACACAGCACCTATACAGAAGAAAGTATCTATAGCTTTTTGACAAAGATATCTAAAGATGGTGATTACTTTTGGACTCGATCATTGGGAAGTACTGAGGAAGAAAGCTTTACGCTGGGTAATGATATAGCAATAAATAGAAATCAGATTGTAATCACTGGCGACTTTCCAGACCAAATTGTCACGAATCATTTCTTCAGCACAGCTAATGATACATTAACGTCAAACGGTGCCCAAGATCTCTACCTGTTAGGCTTAGATCTTGACGGGAATTATCTATGGTCCAAGAGTTTTGGCGGATTGGGAAGGGAAGAGAGAGGTAGAGTTGTGATAAAAGATAATTGGTTATGGTTTGCTGGAAGCTTTTACGATACAGTGGATTTTGCCGCTAATTTCCCCTCAGCAGATGCTGATGTGAAAACCTCTAAGGGATATGGAGATGTATTTTTGAGTAAATTTTCCTTGGACGATATTAGTAGCACTACACTTGTCAAAGGTGAAGGGTTTAGTCGCTTAGAACTTTTTCCTAATCCTTTTCGAGATCGTTTTCAGCTTAGATGGGAAACGGAAACCCCATACCATGGATTATCGATGGAAATTTGGGATGCTCGGGGTCAACGTTTAATTACAAGACAGATAGAAGACAGAGGGATTACTCTATCTAAGACCATTGATATGCAGGGTTATCCGACGGGAATATATATTCTAAGATTGATGCTAGAGAATGGAACATTCCAGTCTAGAAAACTCATTAAGCACTAGTTCAATAAAAAGCGAAGGTGTATCCTATAAGGCACTGTCTATTCATTACCATGATTTTGGTACATCACTTCTTCTCAAAAACCGTATAGCCCCCCTTGATCGTTTCCATCACCTGGATATCCTTAATATCATCTACGTGAACCGTTAGGGGATTTTTGTCCAACACCACAAAATCAGCTAATTTCCCAAGGCTGATAGAGCCCTTGATGTCCTCTGTATGATGTTGATAGGCTCCATTGATGGTTATGGCTTTTAAGCCTTGATAAACGGAAGCCCGCTGATCTTTTCCCATAATATTTCCTGATCGTGCTTGTCGAACCACGGAGGTCCATAACAAGAATAGCTGATCCGGTGGTGTGACGGGATAGTCGGTGTGATTAGTGGCTATGATGCCCATTTCATCGGCTGTTTTGACAGGGCTAAGAAAGTTGGCTCTCTCTGGCCCAAGGTTCGCCGTATGAGTATCTCCCCAGAAGAAGGCATGGTTGGTGAAAAAGGAGGGTACAAAGCCGTAGTCTATATAGCGATCAAGTTGATCCGGTCGAACAAATTGAGAGTGAATAACTACCGTTCGTTGTTCATCGGAAGGTAGGCCTAAGCTATCAGTCACCTTTTGGTGCGTATCTAATAACATATCGATGGCCGCGTCACCATTGGCATGAGCAAACAACTGAACCCCCTGGTCATAGCAACGAGTCATCACCTGCTGTAGATAACTAGAAGGTACCATGGGATATCCCCGGCAATCGTGTATGCAGCCAGGTACCTTTGTTTTGTAGGGGTCTTTGAAATAGGCTGTCTTTCCCTGGGGAGAGCCATCTGTGGTGATTTTGATACCAGCCAATTTGAGTCCATTGTTGTATTGTCCGAAGTTTCCTTCCTTCAAGTAATAATCCAAGTTCCGGAAACTCCCCAATACCTCCAGGTCAATTATAAATTGCTCCAGAGCAGCGGCCTCTTTAAAGACCTCATAGGCTAGACTATCGGCTAATCCTTCTTGCATAGTGGTAATGCCGAAACTCGCATAGTAATTTTGTCCTTCAGATATCAAATCAAGCATTTCGACCGGACCGATTGGAGGGATCAACCGAGCAACTAATCCTTGGGCTGTTTCTTGCAACAAACCTGTGGCCTTGCCCTGTTCATCCCTGACAATCACACCACCAACTGGATCCTGCGTATCATCATCAATACCCGCCATCTGTAGGGCTACTTCATTGGCTACCCCCATGTGGAAGGAGGCATGCCTTATATAAACAGGATGGTTTGGAAAAGCATTACTCAATTCTTCTTGGTTGGGATGCCGCTGTTCTTCCAGTTGATCTGGATCATAGCCCCAACCCAAGATCCATTCTCCCCTTGGAATATTTCGTTTCTCCTGATGAGCCTTCAAGGTAGCAATAAGGTCAGGAATATTTCGGACCTCAGCCACCGGAGGAGAACTAATATTAGCCTGCACTAACATTCTTAGTCCATAAGCAAAATGACTATGCCCATCAATAAAGCCAGGCAGGAGCGTTTTGCCTTGGAGGTCGCGCATTTCCGTATGCTCTCCTTTGAATTTCCTCAACTCTTTGCGCTTTCCGACCCCAATGATTTTATTGTCTTTTACTGCTACAGCTTCTACTTTTTGTTGGTCATCATAGCCTTCATCCATGGTGATGATTTGAGCATTGTGCAGGATTAAATCAGCCGCTTGATCAGATTCAGCTGCTGGGGAGTTGCAGGCAGAAATCAATAAAAGAAAGGCTATCAGCACTAGAGGTATTCTGGGCATAGCAGATTGTTTTACAGTTAAAATAGAGGTTGACTGGTGGTTTCAGGCAAGCTATAATAGAACAATGTAAACAAATTTTGATAAAGGAAATAGCTGCCAGTTCATTATAGCATACACTTCTTAACCAAAGTCAATGACTCTCAATCTCACTGCCCATACTTTTGCTGTATGGATACTAAAACAGCAAAAAACAATCTAGCATGAAGAAATTTTGTACAGCGCTACTGCTGATGTTCTACTTTAATATGAGTTGGGCTCAGAATCTGACCCAAACCGTTCGAGGTACGATCTTCGACTCGGATACGGAATTGCCACTAATTGGGGCCAGTGTTATTCTGGCCGACTCTGAACCACTAATTGGGACTACTACCGATGCTCTAGGCGTCTTCCGTTTGGAAAATATTCCCGTTGGTCGAGTCACCTTGCAATTGTCTTATCTAGGTTATGAAAGTACCACGATTCCTAACGTGGTCGTCAATTCGGGAAAAGAAGTGGTGCTCCAGCTGCGTATGCAGGAATCAGCAGTGCGTATGACCGAAGTGGTAGTTACGGTGGATCGCAACAAAGGGGAGGCTGTCAATGATATGGCCATGATCAGTGCCCGGTCGATCTCCGCGGAAGAGACCAATCGATATGCTGGAGGTTTTAATGATCCTTCCAGAATCATGTCCAACTTTGCAGGGATTACTAGCACCCAGGATGGCAGTAATGACATCATCGTACGCGGAAATTCCCCAAAGTATGTGCAGTGGCGCTTGGAAGGGGTGCAAATCACTAATCCCAATCATTTTGCAGATCCCGGAGCAGTCAGCGGTGCAGTGAGTACGCTCAATAACAATCTCCTGGCAACCTCCGACTTTTATACAGGGGCTTTTACCCCTGAGTTTGGAGATGTTTTATCCGGCGTTTACGATGTGAAATTGCGAGCGGGTAACAATGAGAAATTTGAATCGGTCTTTGGTTTCGGCTTGCTAGGTACAGATATCACCTTTGAGGGGCCATTCAAAAAGGGCTATGGTGGTTCATTTTTGGTCAATTATCGCTATTCCACTGCTTCCATTATCAGTGATTTAGGTTTAATAGATATAGACGGCGTACCCAATTTTCAAGATGCAGCCTTCAAGTTTGTTTTGCCAACCAAAAAAGCTGGGACCTTCTCTATGTTTGGCTTGGGAGGAATCAGCCGCTTCCTTTTTGAGGATATCACCCCTGATATTTGGGAAACACCTGGTGATCGCTTTATGCAAGCCGAGATCGCTGAAGATTTCAAAAAAAGGGCCCACCTTTTGAATACCGGACTGAATCACACCATCAGTTTGGATCGAAGAAGCTTTCTCCGCACAAGCCTGGCCTTTTCCCAAGAGGGAATTGATGATGATGTTTTTGAATCCAATCGGATCCAAATACTCAATGGAGAAGGACAGGTGCTCAGGGATTCTTTCGTCAATCGCCGATTGAATTGGCAAAACCGCTTAAAGAAGTCTACTTATCGGGCAGCTATCACCTACAACAATAAGCTCAATGCACGTAATAAGATTCAGATTGGAACTAAATACGCCTTGTTCGACTTCAATAGCCAGCAAAGTAGATTAGATGATGAGGGAGAAGGTCGCATTAGTCTGCTGGATTTCCAAGAAAACATTAGCACTGTTCGAAATTTCATCAGCTGGAAACACCGGATCGATGATCGCCTAAGTTTTGTTACTGGAGTTCATAATATGAATGTTCTCTTCAACAATCAATCTACATTGGAACCTCGCTTGGCCGTTAACTGGCAGCTTAGTCCGAGCAGTTCAATCCAAGCCGGGTATGGGTTGCATAGTAATATGGAAAGCATCCACAATTATTTCGCCAAGGTACAGGGGGCAGATGGATCTTTTAGCGAACCCAATCGAGACCTAGGTTTATTGAAGGCACATCACTACGTAATAGGCTATGAGCAGCGGTTTGGTAAGAATATGCGGGCAAAAGTAGAAGTCTATTATCAAGACCTATATGATCTCCCTGTAGAAAATAATGATACTAGCTTTTACTCGACCATCAATGAAGGATTGGATCTGAAATTTGTGGACTTGGTTAATGAAGGAACCGGAAAGAATTATGGGGTCGAGATCACTGTGGAAAAATTCTTCAGCAACAATTATTACTACCTAATCAACGCCAGTGTGTTTGAATCTAAATACACGGCCTTGGATGGGATCGAGCGTAACACGCAGTTCAACGGTAACTATTTGATCAATATCCTTTTGGGGAAGGAATTCACTGGGCGAGGCCGTAAGCAAAATCAAACCTTAGGTCTGAATGCAAAGGTGTTCTTCGGCGGGGCTAGAAAGATCATTCCCCTCTTGCGTGATAGCAACGGGCAATTGGCCGTAGATCCCGACAATAGCCGATTTTGGGACTATAGCAGAGCCTATCAGAATGGCATTGAAGATGTATATCAGGTGGTGTTATCAGCCAGCTACAAATGGAATAAACCGAAAACGACCCACGAACTTTTCTTAAACCTTGATAATGTTACGAACAATAAGGGAAAGATTTCGGAGTACTATGACGAAGCGGAACCGGACAATATTGGTTATCTAACGCAGTTTGGCTTCTTTCCTAATCTTATGTACCGGGTATATTTTTAAGTAACGAGAAAATGACCAGAATCCACTCTTTACACCCTCATCGTCCGTTTAAGCAGCTAGAGAGATGGTGGGGGTATACGATCAAGCAAGCAAAACCTCAAAGCTCTAGCGAAGCGGGTGCACCTAAGAGCGTTTTGCGAGTTATTCATAAGAGAATGAACCTTCGGAGCCACGAAATCGATCAGCCTAGACCATGGGCAGCTACCAGGGCGCCATGTTTGACCAGCTATATCTGTCAAGTATTGCAATCGATCCATATCTTGCACTGGATTTACCGGATCAAGTCATCCGAAAGGGATTTCCCGGCAAGCATTTACCAACTAAACGAAGTAGAACCATGTTCCCAACCACGATGAAAGCTATCCTGTGTACTAGATATGGTCCCCCAGAAGTGCTGGAATATCAGGACCTACCCACCCCAACGCCGAAAGACAAAGAAGTGCTAATTAAGGTGCGCGCTGCGACAGTCACAGCCGGAGACTGCGAGTTGCGACGCTTTCAGATCACTCCATTATTTTGGTTGCCGGTTCGCTTGATAATTGGGGTATTTAGGCCGAAGAAGAGCATGCGAATTATGGGGCAAGAGTTTGCCGG
>JAHQWA010000304.1 GCA_019634045.1 Saprospiraceae bacterium | reverse complement strand
GATCCTTCTTTTGAAAAAACCCGCACCTTGGGAGAGCAGATCGCCTTGTTAGCTATGAAAGCTCTAGAAGAAGGAGATACCGTTCAGAAAATGCCACCAGTTGCTTTACACGCCAAAACCTTAATCCTGCCCCTAGCAAATCCGATCTACAGGCTGGCCTCCGGTCTGGGGCTAATCAAGCGCGGTTCTCCTGGCTTATTCAAAACGCGCACTGAGGTAGCCGCACTCCAACTAGGACCTGCCAGCATTTTGAGTATTCCCGGAGAAATCTACCCCGAAATCCTATATGGTGGAATTGAAAGCCCTCCCGGCCAAGATTTTGAGATCCCTCCCTTTGAAGTTCCACCACTGCAGGAAAAGATGAAGGGACCTTACAAGTTCTATTTCGGCTTATCTAATGATGAGATTGGTTATATCATCCCGAAAAGTGAATGGGATGCGAAGGAGCCATGGCTGTATTTAGATGAAAATGACACCTATGGGGAGGAGAATTCCTTAGGGCCGGAGACCTCTCCGATTCTGTATGAGGCGCTTTCGGACTTATTGGAGAAGCTTTAGCCTAAAAAAAGACTTCCGAAGTTTTTGAAACTTCGGAGGTCTTTTTTTTAGGGCTACCACGGCTTACCCGTTCCCTGCAACAACCACATCTTCGACCAAGCACTATTATTGGCATCGGGAGCGGTATGGGAGGTCGTTTCTAAGCGATCAATGGCCGATTGAGCGTTGGCTGGGTTAAAGTCGATTTCGTCCAAGGAGTAGTAGAAACGGACGGGGAGCACCGGGCGCTTAGCAATGGTACCAGCCTGTAGAGCGGGGAAGCCCGTTCGGCGGTAATCAAACCAAGCCTCTGCTGCGGCTGTCCAACTAGCGATCCACTTCTGCTCAATGATCTGCTCTAAAGTACCATCAAAGATCGCTTCCTCTCCAGCGATATAGGACTTAAATTGACTATCAAGCCCCCAAGTATCAAAGCTCGCCGACACTCCTTGCTCATAGAAGTAAGCTGCACTTTCTCCCACATTCCAGCCCTTCAGCGCCGCCTCGGCTAAAATGAAATGCACCTCCGCTGCTGACAGCAATCTAGCTTTCAAGAGCGGGCCGCTCGCATTCGCGTATCGATCGTTCAAATGGGAGGCGTGAGGATTATCCGGAGCCTGTTCCAAGTTAGGGTTGAGATTATAAGCCTGTGGAACGATAGACCAAGAAGGAGGTAAACCCACATAGTCTTGATCTAGATCTAGTGGAAATCCATGCGTTTCCTGGTACTGCTCGGCTATATCTGGAGCCACCTTGCGAATCCCATTGACGATTTCGTCACTTCCTTCTGGCATTTCCGGATCCACTTCCAAGGGGATGTCAATCCGCTCCGCCCAAACGCCCAGACGTGGGTCTCCGAGTTCCTGCAATTTATCTACTAGTGTTGCACACATCTTGAGTCTGCGGAAGTTACTTCCTCCGGTTCCATCAAAGACGGTATTATTGGGCCAGGAGTCCACATCACTATTGCCAATATAGGCCACGGCTGCATCGTCGGCTGAGTCCGTGATTAGGGGATACGTATCTGGGTCTCCTGCTATCTTCTCGATCCCGGCTTGGGCAATACTTGGCTCTTTCTCGGAAAGGCGCATATAGTAGCGCAGTGCTAGGGAGTTGGCTAATTTTCTCCACTTTTGCACATCTCCTCCGTAGAGTACATCCTGAGATGTATTAATATCCTTGTAAGTATCTGTATCCTGAGCAAGCAGTTGATTGGCCTTTTCCAGGTCCGCTAGGATTCCGGCATAAATATCAGCCTGGGCATCAAAAACCGGCTTAATATTGCTAGCCCCTCCTTGTTCTCCCTGCAAAGCTGCGCTATAAGGGGCATCTCCCCAGAGGTCAGTGATCAACCCAAAAACGTAAGACTTAAAGACCAAGGCCATTCCTTCATGAAAAGCCAAGCCCATTTCCACAGCCTTCAGGCGAAGCTCATCATCATTACGCAAAATACCGTAGTATGCACTCCAGCTCTGACTGGACCAGTCATAGGCATTGTGAGCACTACTCCAGCCATCTTTCTGCGTATGCTGCATCACCCCGGCCAAATTGCCATAACCTAGGTCAACAACGCGTTGAGCCGTAGTCGTGATCACCGTACTCATGAGTAAGTTGGGATGCGCATTCGCCGGATCAACCCCATTGGGATTAACATTCAATTCCTCTAGGTCATGACAGGCCGTCGTAAACAGCAACAGTAAACCTAAACACAAAAGAGATTTCTTATATATAGTGAACATGGTCAATCAGTTTAAATTGGTGGTGGAATATAATTGCCGCTGATTTGCTAAAAAGTAAAGTTGAGTCTAAAGCCAACGGGCAATACCCAAGGCTCGACATTATAGCGCTCGATTCCTTGCTTGAACTGCGTTCCCCGGTTTCCGGAAGAAGCTTCCGCTTGGAAGGCACGCTCCGGATCAATGGCAATTTTAGCTTTGGTCCACAGTACCACATTACGGGTGTAGACGGATATACTTAGATCTCGAATATTCCCTAGTTTTTGCAAGACGTTCGTTGGCATTTGATAGGATAAAGAAAGTTCTCGTAGCTTAACAAAATCAGCATCAAAAAGTGAAGGGCTTGCAAATTGCCAAGGGTAAGAAACAATGTAGGGTAAATAGGGAATGGGGTTATTCTCACCCAAGTTCTCAATGTAGGTGCCATCGGGAAGTTGTACCACCCCAGGAATAAAGTAGCCGTCATTTACCACCACCCCACTGAAGTCTTCTGGGAATCCGCCATATTCTGCCGTAGGCCCTCCTACAATGTGAAAGCCATTTAAAATAAATTCATCCTGATTAGCCACTAGCCAATCACGTAGTTCTTCTCCGGTTCGCCCTTCTGGATTAATCAAATTATCCAACCAATATTGGGTACTAGCGTCCTCGGCCATATAGCGGAAAGTTTGTGAGATGAATTGCCCGCCTTTTCGCCAATCTACGGTAAAGTTCAAGGTCCAATTCTTATAGGAGAGCTGGTTTTGGAAGCCAAGGATAAAATCCGGATTGTAATTCCCCACCTTATTCCGGGTGTTTTCGGCACTAATATCTTGCCATTCAAAATCTGCTCCTCCTAAAATGGGATATCCAAAATACGGAGAATCGGGATCCTCTACGGTCAAGACTTTCGCGTCGTAAATATCTCCAATATCATCTCCTACGTAGGTCCAGGCCCCGCCCTTGGCATCACTCCAAAAACGAAGAATATCAATGCCATCAGATAGCTCATCCAAGCGAGTTCGGTTCCAAGTAAAGTTGGTGTTGAGATCCCAGCGAAGCGCATTCGTCTGAACCGGTGTAAAACCTAGTCCCAGCTCCCAGCCTCTACTGCTGATCAAGCCTGCATTGATATTGATCCGATCAAAACCAGACGAAGCGGCGATGGGAATGTTTCGAATAATTTGATTGCGGTTTTCTACCTCGTAGTAGGTTCCCTCAAATCGCAGTCGATTCTGGAAAAAACTGAGATCAATTCCTCCCTCCCAAGAAGTTGCCTCCTCAGGTCGCAAATTGGGTGTTAAAATGGTTCCAGATTTGCTCAGGCGAGTGGATTCACCCCATTGGCCGATATCTCCATAGGTAGGATACAACTGGTAGGGGTCGGCATCATTCCCAACCTTAGCCCAGCCCCCTCTCAGTTTCACTAAGCCGACCTGGCGACCAAAATCAAACATTTCATTAGCCAGTACACTTAGGGAAACGGAAGGATAGAAGTAAGATTGATTTTCCTGCGGCAAGGTACTAGACCAATCGTTTCGGGCCGTCAGATCCAAATAAATCATATCCTTGAAGCCGATATTCGCCATTCCATATACACTATAAATGGCTTTCTCCGTACGAGCACTATTGAAATCTAGGGCCCCTGCCTTAATATTTGAGACCGAATAGACATTGGGCACGATCATACCGACCGAGGATTTGGAGGAATTGCTAATGAAAGAACTCTCGCTGTAGAGCACATTCCCTCCAGCCGACAGCGAAATTGTAAAGTCCTTTACCTTAGGCGCGAAGGTGGCCAATACGTCAATGTTCTGTTCTGAATTATTCAGGTCTACAATCCCGTAAGCTCCGTTATTTGTCTCTCGGGTATAACTCGGGGCAATCTTGGTTTCTCTTTTTTCATTGAAGCGATCTAGGGAGTAGCGTCCCATGAAGCTGAAGCTGGGTGTAATCTGCCAATTAGCTCTGATATTACCAAAAATTCGATCTCGATTAAAGCTATTGTTCACTTCATTAGCTAGGAAGTAAGGATTGTTATACAGACCATTGGCAGGGGTGCGTTGCTGTAATCCTTCCTGACCAGGCTCCCAATAATCCTTTAAATCCAGAATATTGGTGCTGGCAGGAACTTTGTATGCCCACTCCAATGGATTGGTGCCTCGGTTGCTGGCAGGTCGATTATTGGAGCCGGTACTATTAATGTTTACGTTAGCACTAATGGTCAGTTGTTCGGTGGCTTTAAGATTGGTACCTAGCGTAAGATTATTTCGAAAGAGATCTGAATTGGGGACTATCCCGCGGTGATTCATATTGGTATATGCCAAACGGTAGTTCATTCGATCCGTATTATTCGTAACCGCCACCGTATTGGTTGAGGTGATTCCCGTTTGTACGAAGTTCTTCACATTGTCTGGATAAGACCGCAATTCCATGGGCACTTGTACGCCGTTCGCATCTCTCGGACTATTCCATTGTACTGCAAAATAGCCTTTGTCCAATTCTATTCCGGCTCCAGCCCCTTCCGCTTCGTTGACGGTCAAGACGGTCCCCGGTGGCAAATCATCGGGCGTAAAGGAAAAGAAGCCAGGAGCAAACTGGTATTGCCTTTTAAAGAATTTGAAAGGTTGATCAAATACGGTATTAGAACTAACTGAAACGCGCACACCATCACTTTTCTTTCCTGATTTAGTCGTAATCAATACGACTCCATTCCCTGCCCTAGAACCATATAGTGCAGCAGCACTTGGACCTTTTAGAATAGAAACATTCTCGATATCGTCCGGATTAATGTCAGATATGGCATTCCCGTAGTCCACTGGATTACGGCTACCAAACTCCGTAATATTGTTGAGGGTACTAATCAAAGGCACCCCATCTACCACGAACAAGGGCTGATTATCACTACTTAGGGAGGTAGCACCGCGAATCACCATACTCACTGAAGATCCAGTCCCGCCGGTAGAATTAATCGTTACACCTGCCACCTTACCCGCCAATCCATTCAACACATTTTCTTGGGTAACTCGCCTCAATTCATCTCCTTCTAAGCGTTCAACTGAAAAACCTAGAGATTTCTCTTCTCGCGTCAAACCCAGAGCTGTGACCACCACCTCATTAGTGATAATAGCAGCTTCAGCGAGCTTAACATCAATTCTAGATTGGTTTCCTACCGAGATTTCCTGTGTTTGATAGCCCAGATAAGAGAACACCAATATATCCGTTTCAGCCGCATCCACCTGATAGTTTCCATCTACATCGGTCACCGTTCCCGTGGTTGTTCCTTTGATCATCACGGTCACCCCTACTAAGGGTAAGGCTCCTTCTGCCTCCGTGACCGTTCCCGTAATGGAGCGCCAGTCTTCATCTTTTTCAATAGCGGAATAATCCTTCGCTAGGGCATCCATTGGCAGTACCAAACCGCCTATTACCAGCCATAGGAATGCCATGGAATGATAAGTTATAGTGCTAAATATTTTTCGCATGATCGTTGGTTTATTGAAAATTGTCAGAGAAGGTGAAAATTTTGGGTCTTACCATTGAGTGGGAAGCTTCTAGTTCACGGCTTCGAAAGTGAAGATCACTACCAAGGAAGGCTTATTGAAATGTGCTCCCTGCGTAGCGGACATGAACATGGCTAAGCGCATCTTCTCCGGCGTAATCTCTTGGATGATAGCTTCTCTATGAAAATCCATCAATCCTATAAATTCGCTTCCGGAAAAACTTAGCGTACTTACCCCGGGAAAGCTGAGGTCCCCCGTTGTACTCCCGTCCGCTTGACTCACCACCGTCTGCACAACATCCTTTTCTTCGGTATAGGTAAAAGTGGCATTGGCATCTGGTGTATAGGCAACTGCTGCAAAGCCAAAACTTTGGCTCTCTTCCGTGATATTCACCACATCCAGCTGGTTAGCCCCCGCATATACTAGGCTGCAAAAGGCTGCGCCATTTTTGGTATCGTGTGTGTAGGTTCCATCAGCCTTAAACGTGAACTCATCTTCATATTCTTCTCCCAAGCCCAAGAACAATCCTAGTGCTCCCTGTGGTACCTCCTGGATGACCGTCAGACCTGGATCCGCCAAGGCAATCACATCTTTATCAGAATGCGCAGCACTGATTCGCCAAGTTTTCCCATTGGCTGCAGCACTCCCCCCCGTTAACATCTCATAGGGAGAAAGATCCAGGGAGACCTGTGAGGTAGCCTCAGCAGCGCCCGCATCGTTGCTGGCCATGAGGGTAATGGTATAGATGCCGCCCTCCTCATAAATGTGGACGGGGTTGCGTTCGGTACTGGTTTGCCCATCCCCAAAATCCCAGAGCCATTGGTCGGCATGAAGAGTGAGGGCCGTAAAAGCTACTTGTTTCCCTACAATGCTGCGGAAGATATCTGCCGTAGGGGCTTCAAGGGGCTCTTCCTTTTCACAGGCAGCGAATAGGAAAATCCCTAGTATCAAAATGGAAAGTCTAGAGAACATGGTTACGCTTTTCATAAACTAGATAGGTATTTATGATAGAAGTCGTCCAAGGCTTTCCCGTGTTGGAGGAAAACCTTATATCGCTTCCGTAGTTAAGTGCTCACCAGATCCAAGAATGGGTTTGGGATAGATGGTAGACCAAAACCTGTCTCCTCTAATAAATACTGCTGCCTTATTGATCTACAAGGGTTATAATCCCAGAAGAAATATGTTGGGATAACTTCGTTTGATGAATTACTAATTTACAACGCTTTAGTAGTCTTGTGCCTATACTTTTTTACTTAAAAGCAGTAATTTTTTAACCCGACGAAGATGTTGAAGTGTGTAGCTATGTACTAGTGTAATCTTTACCTAATATAAGTGTTTTTTAATCCACCAAGAACTATTCCGTTACAGTTTTAGCAAAATAGCACTACAAATAGGTTCGAGGCAGCCTTTTTCACTCCTGATTTAAAGCACCGGTAAGTAACTACTTAGAGATCAATCCCAGGTTAAAAAATTATAGTATTATCGTAAAATACTATTGGGGCAGGCTTGCTGACATTTACTAATTTAGATCATCAAGTGAAACGATATTGATGCAGCTATAGAGGCCTACTGCGGGCCAAGGCACCCATTAATAGCGTTCAACTTCTCCTCAGGTAATCCTATCCATATGCATCGACTATTTCCAGTATATCTTTTGATCATTTCGAGCTTGGTTTTCGGCTGTGATATCGAGCCTAGTACAAGCACAACACCCACACAACACCTGGATAAAGCCTTTGAACAAGAATTTGCTATCAAGTTTGAAAAAACCGATCCAGCGCTAAGTTTAAAGCACTTGGAAACGGACCGCAACGGCGATATTCAAGTGTTGACCTCCGCGGGGCTTTACCATTGCCAAGGTGGGCAATTCTTGTATCCTGGGGAACTCGTACCCTATCGTCGCCATCGACCTATGACAGACATGGAGATCAGTGCCTTGAGTATACAAGCCGAGCAATTTACGTACGCTAATCAGGAGGCGATCTTCAGCAATGCTTGGGCAGCATCGCGCTATTACTTGCACGGGCTCGAAGCCCCGAATTTAATCAGCGCAGGCTCCGACCATTCCTTCCTCTTGGCGCAAGGGGCTGATTTGGTTTGGATCAATGGTAATGAATCTCGTTGGGAAGGGAAGTTGTCAGAGCAAGCCGTTCTTGGCCTACTCTCCTACCCCCAAACTGGGGATTTCTTTATTCTTTCCTCAGATCAGATCTTACGCTTTTCCCCTAAAGAACAACAGTTACAGGTATTCCACGAAGGGGAAGACTTTAGGGCCTTTGCGCTAGACCCAAGTAGGGAAGTTCTAGTCATAGCTACTAAGCGTGGCTACTTCACCATCAGCTTGGACGATACCCAACAGTCTCCAACTTGGCAAAAGGCGCTGCCTCACCTAGATCTTACCGCAGTACATATAAGCGATGACACCTATTGGTTTGGTAGCCAGAAAGGCGCTTTTAGCCTTTCAAAGCAGGGTAAAATCAAGTATTATCACGGTAAAAGATGGCTGGTCGATAATGAGGTAGTAGCGATTCGCTCGGGAAGTACGGGAGAAACGCTTATTCTGACGAAATCAGGTTTAAGTCAGATCCACCGCCGACATTGGACCCTAGCTGACAAAGCCGCGTTCTATGATAAGCAAGTCCGGGCACGCCATATTCGCTACGGCTTCAATGCTTCGCTAGCAGCGCTTGAAAATGGAAATCCATCCTCCGGCTATCTTGTCGACTCCGACAACGACGGACTTTGGACAGCCATGTACCTCGGAGGGGAGGCTTTCCGCTACGCGGTGACTCAAGCGGCAGATGCGCTCGCCAATTGCGAAGAGTCCCTTGCCGCCATGGAACGCCTATATTCCATCAATCCAGTTCCGGGCTTCCCTTCCCGCTCCTTCGAACGGCACGGATACATTGAGCAACTAGCCAATCCAGACCGCTGGCACCATGCACCAGCCCCCCGCTGGGACTGGAAAGGCACCACCAGCAGCGACGAGGCCATCGGGCACATGTTCGCTTTTGGCGTATTGGCGGAACTTGCCCCAAGCCCAGCCCTAAAGGACAAGGCGATTGAGCTGATGGATACTTTGATGTCACACCTTATCCGCCATGATCTATACCTCATCGATTATGATGGGAAACCTACCACTTGGGGAAGATGGAACCCAGAATATGTCAATGCCCGACCAAAGATGGTGGGGGATCGAAAGTTGAATTCCTCTAATCTCATTGGCATGCTCCAGACAGCCTACCATTTCACCCAAAAAGAGAAATACAAGGAAACGGCCTATGAACTCATAGAGGAACATGGGTACTTAGATAACCTGCTCTTCCCGATGGAAAAAGTTGGGCCTGCTCCAGAGGATGCGGATGATTGGAGTAAGATGTTGTCGGAGGAATGGAATCACTCTGATGACGAGATGTATTTCCTCGGCTATTGGGGCTTATATCGCTATGCCTTCACGGATAGTTTAAGAACGCTCTATCATAAAGCAATCCTAGAACATTGGGAAATAGAACGCCCGGAAAAGGAAGGACTCTGGAATATCTTCACCGCCATCCTGAAGGTGGATTCCTTTGATCTTTCGAACGCCATTTGGTATCTTCAAGAGTACCCCATGGATCTCATCGATTGGACAACGGAAAATAGCCATCGGCAGGATATCCAAAGGGTAGATCCAAACTTCAGAAATCAGACGACCGTAGCTGTACTCCCTCCAGGTGAAACTAAAATAGCCAGGCATAACGCCAATCGCTTTCGCTTAGATAGTAATGGAAGGGGTAGAACAGAGTATAGCGCCGGTGATATATGGCTACTCCCCTATTGGATGGGGCGATACCTGGAGGTCATAAGTCCCCCAATTATTCCCTAACACCTCAAGCCCATTGTTTATGAATCGCACCTTCTTTTTACTAGCACTATCTGTTTTCTTGTTACTAGCTGCCTGCTCCACAGACGACGTATCGAAAGCTCCCAAAGGATACCGTAGCCAAGGCACGATGAAAATCGCCTATGCCACCGGGATGCTAAAACTGATCGAAGCAGAACCTGAGATTCCAGCATCCTTGGAATCGCATCTAGATCTCATTTACAAGACAACCCCAGAGAAAGAACTCAAATTGGATCTTTACTATCCAAAGGATTTGAGTCAGTCTACCCCCCTGCTACTTTTTATCCACGGTGGATCGTGGAAGAAAGGGAATAAGGATGACTACCGCAGGTATCTAGTCGATTTTGCAGAGAAAGGATATGTAACGGCTTCTGTTTCGTATCGTTTTTCCCAAGAGGCGGCCCATCCTGCTGCCTTAGAGGATGTAGTCTGTGGTTTACAGTGGCTGAAAGATCATGCGGCAGATTATCAGATTGACACGAATAAGGTGGCAGTTGTTGGTGGGTCAGCTGGAGGGCACCTGGGCATGTTGCTTGCCTATCATACCCGAGATAGTACCTTTATTTCATCTTCTCCCTGCGGCAGCAAGGCAAGTACTAAGATTCAGGCTTTAGTCAATTTCTATGGCCCTACAGACCTGACCACCCCCTACGCCCGTGAACACCCTAGTGTCTCGGATTTCATTGGTGTAAGTTACAGCACTGATACCCATAGTAAGTATGCGAATGCTTCTCCATTACAATATGTTAGCGCTGATGATCCCCCCACCTTGACCTTCCATGGAACCTTGGATGATCTAGTGCCCGTCAGTCAAGCCGACACCTTAGATCAAGCATTAACAGCGGTAGGGGTAGCCTCTCAATACCATCGCCTGAAAGGATGGCCGCATACCTTAGATTTAGGCCTTAAGGTTAATCGATTCTGTCAACATCATATGGATGCCTTTTTTGAATCTTATTTGAAGTAGAAGTTGTGTACTTTTAAGTTTTGCCTAAACGCATAACTTTGGCCAAACGTAAGGACCTCGTACAGATTCACATTGCCGTCTTCCTTTTTGGATTAGCGGGCTTATTTGGAAAGCTAGTCGATCAACCCGCCTTGATCATTGTCTTGGGTAGAGTTTTTTTTGGAGCGATAGCCCTCTTTATCCTATATGGGTATCGGCGACAATCTATTCGTTTGAAGCAGCAGAAGGATTACCTTTGGTTTGCCCTATTTGGCCTCATTCTCGCCGTCCATTGGCTCACCTTCTTTCATTCGATCAAAATTTCTAGCGTAGCAATTGGGCTATTGACTTATTCTACCTTCCCCATCTTCACTGCCTTTTTAGAACCCTATTTCTTTAAAGAAAAATTATTACTTCAGGAT
>JAHQWA010000020.1 GCA_019634045.1 Saprospiraceae bacterium | reverse complement strand
GTAAAGCCTGGCAAGGGATCAAAATCTACGTAGTAGGTTCCTTGAGGTAAGTTGTCAAATATATAGTAGCCGTCTTCATCAGTGGTCGTGGTTCCAAGCAGGGAGCCGGTCAAGGCATCGTAAAGGTTAACCTCGATTCCTTCGACGGGGGGCTCATTATCATCTTGTACACCATCTTGGTTAAAGTCAAACCAGACATAGTCTCCCAGAGAAGCTGCCGCCGTGCCACAATCCAGCGTACCTACATTCACGACCATAGTCCCGGTACAGCCATCCTCATCGATAAAAGTTAATGTATAAGTTTCATCTCCCAGTACGGCATCAATTACCGCATAGCTGGAGTCAGGCCCTGGAAAACTAAGGCCGGTGGCTGGAGACCATTGAAAGTTAGAGCCTCCTCTACCCGGAGAAGGCAGGGAATAGCTACCATTTAAGCAAGCCACCACGTCAAAGGTTTCACTGTAGCTAGGATGAAGGGTGATACTTACCGTATCATATTCGTAGCAATTATTAGCACTAGACCTCAAGATATACTCTACAATGATATCGCTGTCCGTCGTATTTACCATTGTAAAGTCAACTGGCGATTGATCAGTAGCACTTAATGCGCTTAGCGGAGAACTATTATAGCTCAACCAGGCGTAATCAAATCCATCTACTTCGTCCGGACCAATAGATAAGGTACTTCCGCTACAGGTTTCCACTTCCATGTCGAAGTCAATCACAAACTCTGGACGAAACTGGCCAGAGGGCTCCTCTGAACAAACACAGGTATTGCTAGGGTCAAGCACTCCAATAATGGTGCAAACTGTCCCTGAGGGGAAGCTACTTTGGCCGCTCAGGGTAATACAGTCCCCACTGCTTAAGGGACTATTTAAAACCTCCGTAATGGAGAACAGGTAAGTATCGCTGGTACTTCTAAAACCATTGTTATCTTCATCTTCATAGATATCCAGCGTAACACTTTGCCCAGATTGGAGCGTGGCTCCGGAATTACAAATTTCTACATCGAAGACCTGCAAGAGTTCTGTGGTAGTAGAAGTAAAACTCAAATCACCACCAAAACTATTGAAGGTCAGCTCTGGTTTTTCAATGATGACAGAAGCCTCTGCACGACCAGCTTCAATCCCATAAGCACAAGTCTGCAATCCACAAGTGGCATTCACCGCCGAAAAAGCACTGACTAACAAATCTGCCTCACCACACAACTGCCCCACATCCATCGCCACAACATCAATACTGAAAGAAGCGATGTCTCCGACCATCATCCCCATATTCAATGGCCAGGTTAGAACAGTCGCTCCTCCTTCATCTCGGGATTGCGGTTCTGCATTGGGCATATTGAGCACCGGGTTGTAACTATTGGCTACATAAGTCAAACCTTCGGGCAAGACATATTGTATAGAATCCAGAACAGCTGTAGGGCCTCCGCTAGTTAGTTCAAAACTCACAAAAGAAGTAGCTTCCTGGTTATTACATGGATTGAGCACTAAGTCCGAGAGTGTAATATCTCCTTCAAAGTCGGGTTCCGCATCGGTCACAAAGGCCCGTCTCGATCGCTTTCGAATAGCTCTAAGTGGATCGCCACAGTTGTCAGCTCCCAGCAATATGAATCGAGCTCTTCCGCCAGATATATAACCACAAGTGGTCTCTGTAACAAACCTCAGCGATACCTTATTCAGGTCCAAATCCTTTGCCCCTATCAAACCATTCTCGACCCAGGTGGGATCCAATTCTGCTACATTGAGTCGAAAGATAATCCCATTGATAACCGGATCCATTCCAACATTCACGTAACTTCCTCCCTCAGAAATGGAAGGATAAGCCATCTCCAAACTACCCGTTTGAAAGACTTGACCTGGCGGCAGTAATCCAATGATTTCAAAATCTCGCAGGTAGCCCAATTCCGTACTTATAATTTCAATTTCATAGGGAATTGGATCACAAAAATTAACCATTGTATCATTCACTGGTGTCAGCACATTCAAATTCATACCAGAAGGTGCGGCGGAGTAACTAATGGTGGAAGGATCGGAACATAAGGCCTCTTCCAGCGTAGTTGGCAAGGTTTCACAATCCCAGCCTGCGACGAAATCTATAGTCGTCGAAGCACAATCGTTGACGATTACCAACGCTCTTAAAGATTTACTGTCGTCGCCAGCAATGTCCCCCAATGGAAATATACCGAAGTCGTTTGGGACAATCTCTGAATCATCAGCATTGTCAATGAGCTTTGTAACAACGGCGCCACCATCAGGACTATTCCAATATAAAAATGCATTGACCGCATTGGGTACTTGTACACTATTAACCCGTAGTTCTACAGTGTCCACTCCACTACACAGCACGACATTGGTTTCCGCCGCTTCAATTTCTAGTTCTGCACCTCCCGTGTAGCTTACTGTTGCCGTATCAGGTTCTCTACTCAAGATAGGAGTACAATAAACACCTTCGTCCACCGACTCCGTAGCAGAAAAGATTAGCTCGTAGTCACCTGCAGTGGACTTACATCCGCCTTGTACTCTCGGGTAGTATCGAATTCTATATCCTTCATCCGGAGGGATTTCACTGTCTCCTAAGCTATTGAAGAAATCCTCAGCTAGGAAAGTGAGTTCATCTCCGTTTTGCAGAAAGTAGGTTTCAGGTATATTGACACTTGTCGTTACAATGTTGTTAGCAGGATTAATCATTTGTCGAAGCTCTACCTCGAACTCATCCAGTCTATATTCAAATTCGCTTGGTTTGGTGAAGGAAATGGTCTGGGGCAGGCCGACAGCTCTTATTTCATAGGGAAACTCATCGAAGGTTCGCCCCCCAAAATGTCTTCGATATTCTATCCTCCAACTGGGCAGATCACAAGCTCCAAAGTCTGCAAAGGATGAACTAGCACTTTCAGTCAGCCCTACCTGGGTAAGACGCCCCACTCGATCATTACAGCTAAGCGTCATTCCAACCCCATATTCATCGTCCGAAAGATAAAGGGTGGGATTAAACTCAACTGTTTGCTCCATATTGCTAAAGGGTTCCTTGATCTGGAAGTTAACACAAAGTGAAATACTGTCACCGTCTTGATAGGACACTCCTGGGTCTATTCCAGCCCCCAGCGCATTGAGGGTATCTAATGACCAATCCAGAATCAAATCCATCCCACTAACTGAGATCGGAACAGTATTGATGGTATCAATGGTTGATTCACTAGCATCATGGAAGATGAATTGTGCGCTAATGGGCGTAAAATTAGTATGGTCAAAGTCCAGCGTGGCAAATCCGTAACGCCATACCTCGCCCATAGTATTATTGATTATTCCCTCGTACAAGGCTTTGATTGTATCACCTTGCAAGAAACGATCCAGCTGGATTAGGTCCCGATCAATGGCACCATCCGGGATTTGATCGTTGTTTGAATCTCCTAAACCCAGCGTAGTACGTTCCATGGTAAATTGTGAAAACTCCAGTCCTTCGCAAACACAACCTCCTGGCACCGGGCAGCTAACTCTAATCTCCAACTCACCTGGGTCCCAAATCTTCTGCCGCTCACAAGTCATCATGCAATTCTCATCGGTACTAAAATAAGTGGTCTGGTCAATTTCCAGATCGAATATATGCACCCCACAAGCACCCCCTGGAATGGTCTTTTCTCCACAATCTGTCGTCACCTCCAAGGTAAAAGCAGATCCTGCGGAAATACTAAATCCTCCAGGCTGATCCGCTAGACAGAACCTAACTACGAAGCTGTGATCTAAACTGGAATCCATATAGTCGTCCTCGCAACTGTTCCATACAGTACCATCACGATCGGTCCAAACCGCTGAGCCCGGAATATAGTCTAGACCACATGGAATTTCATATTCTATCTCCAGGTACGCATCGGGAAAGGAAGTTTCCATCCAGTCCAGAACAATGGAGTTTACGATATACTCTATCGTACTAGTATCCCCGTCTAACATTTCGGTAGGCCCTTCAACAAAACCACCCAGATTGGCATCATAACCAGTAACGGAGCCTGTAGTGCCAGAATCATAATCGTTATCACAATAATCTGTCCATCTATTTACAAACACAGAGTTGCCATATATATCTGACATAGAGCAATCGTTACAAGCACAATCATGACTGATGGTATAGTCAATTTGAACACATTCTCCATTAGCTAAATTTGCATCGGCAATATGTAAGTACACAATACTTCCGTCACAGCCACCTACGGTACTGCTGTCAATGGATAAGGTTCCCACACTACCTCCTCCCATTTCTGTAGCTGTAATACTCCCTAGATCAATACCTTGATTAGCACGTATTCGGAAGTAGATACTATCAGCCGGACCTTGTCCATTGTTCGTGATTGAAACTTGCACATCAGAATCAACATCTCCATAACAGGCGGGGTAATCCATAGCGGTAACGACAGCCTCTAAATTAGGAATAGCAACACCAAAGACCAAGCCAGTACTCGAATCATCAGCATCACAATCTGGTGAGGACGTACATCCAAACGAGGCTTCACGGCTAACCGGATCTGATGGGCTTTCACAGCCTATCACCTCCCAGGTTTCTTGTACAACAACTGTTGCATCAAAAAATGGGAACTCACCGGCCCCAGACAATTCATCCATATCAATGGTAAAACAAGGGCCAGGGCCCATTGTAGTTACACCGCCAATGCTAATGCTAGTTAAAGTCACATTATCATTGCCCGTTACACAGTACATGAATTCTTCCAGCTCGCCATTACCCCCATTATTGACACTTACATCCACCGTAAAGGACTGGCCAAAGAAAGCATCCACACTAACGGGATTGGTGCTACCAATCGATAGATCTGGCTCTTGGATCTGAATGGTATTGGATTCTCCACTAGCTGAATCATCACTACCTGCACCGTAGGAATCATGGGTGACCGTGAATGGGATTTCGACACTCGAACTAATATTGGTGGCAAAATTGCAATTGGCCTGAATCGTGAACATAAAGTCCTCACTATAACCAGCCACGATATTGCCGATATCAACGGATGAAGGAGTAACTTCTATTCCAGTTATCGCATCAAAAGACAGTACAGCACCCGTAAGGGGTTCCGTCACTGCTCCGGTGGCTGCGACAGTTACGGTAAGAGAACTTGATGGTCCACAAGTAGACAAATTACCTGGTGAGCTTACGGTCACGTCCAAAACCTGCGCAGATATGGATGTGAACGTTAAAATGAATAGAGTCGCTAAAACGTTTTTTCTACAAGTAGCTGAAATAATTCTTAGGTCTTGTAGGGGGGACAACCTAAATAACATAGTGCATTACTTATTTGGATGAGAGAATGGCTATATCATTTGGCGCGCTGCCAATCGATATACCTCTAAACTCTTAGTAAGCTGTTAAATAGGTTTGTCTTAATTTTTCTATGAGATATTATGATTATTCGTCTTTTACCAGCTGTCTTCATTTTGCCGCCCATCCCTTTGAAAGCCTTGGCCTTAAACACTTAGATTAGGACAAAGGGCTACTCAGCTTGCTCGAAAGCTACGACAAGGGACAAAATACCTCAGTCTCCTTGTTGGCAAGAACAAGTTCAGATGGCAATAAAATTCAGACTTATTGATTGAGATCCATGGTCAGTATGAGTAAACACCTTCATAATCGAAGAATTCACTCATAGGGAGCCTTCCAATTTGTGTAGATAATGAGACCTTAAAGAATAGAAAGAAATAGTATAGCGGGTTTTAACGGCGGAGTTATAGCGTAAAATTAAAAAAAAAAACCATAAGTCAAACACCAACCCTATAAGAACAGCTATAGGGTTGGTTCCGCAGCGCTAGGTCTTGGCCATTACATAACGTTCTACCAAGGCTTCGAAAGCAGCACCTAGTTGTTTGCTAATGTCTCCCACCTGCCCCGTTCCAATTGCTTTATCATCCATATATGTCACGGGCAGGACCCCCTTGATCGAACTGGTGATAAAAGCTTCCTTTGCTTCAAAAATCTCGTTGAGTTGGACCGTTCGTTCCTCTACGGGCAGGCCCAATTCCTTGGCAACCTGAATCACTTTCATTCTAGTGATCCCCGGGAGCACATCTGCTTCTGGCGTTACTAATTTCCCAGCTTGATCAATCAAGAAAAAGTTGGAGCGATCGGATTCCTTGATGATGTCGTTGTCATAGTACAAGACGGCATCGGCACCATTTTCCTTGAGCCACTTCTGAATACGAATGCCCGTTACGTAGTTGATTGTTTTTGCGACGGGGATTTCACGGCGGTATTCGTAGGTGAGCATTTTGATACCTCGCTCGTAAGCTTCAGCTGCATAGCTAGCATAAGGATGCTGCAGGATTAGTAGATTCGGTTTTACAGGCGTATAGCTGTCAGTCGTATAGCCACCGGTTAAGATCAGGCGGATACCGGCTTTATCTTCTCCGTTCTTATCTAACAGCTGCTGAATATTTTGCCTTAGTTCCAACTGGCTACAAGGCACCTCCAATTGCAACAACTTGGCGGAGTTGAAAAATCGCTGCACGTAATCTTCCACAAACAAAGCACGTCCTTGCAGCGCACGGAAATAGTCAAAAACACCGTATCCTCGCATAATAGCTAAATCCGTTACATGTAGCTGTGCTTCTGCGACTGGTGTTAGCTCGCCATTGATGTGGTAGTACTGAATCATACTGAAGAGATTTAATGGTAATCCTCAAAAGGTGCTATGAGGCTTAAAGGTAATCATTGGTGCCTAAAATCAAAGGCCGATCGACAACATTCCAAGTCCTTAGAATCCCAGTGTATAGCTCAGTAATAACAGAAGGATAAGCCCGTACTTAAAGGCTTCAATTCTCCATTCTTTACAAAAAGTTTCCCAAACCGGTGTAAATCGAAATTTATTTTGTTGTTAAATTTTATTTTCCTAATTTCATTCCAGTAGGAAGGAAATAAACTCACTTTTGTTTCAACAAGCCTATCTCGATGTCCTCCTGTTCTAGGAGGCCAGTACTTTTTTCAATCATCAAAAACCTTAATGTATGAGTTTCGACACCAAAGACATTAGAAATGTGGCCTTATTGGGCCATCCTGGCAGTGGGAAAACGACTTTTGCTGAGACGATGATTTTTGAAGCAAAGGAGATTTCGAGAAGAGGAACTGTCGAGGATGGCAATACCGTTTCAGATCATACGAATATTGAAAAAGAACGTGGTAATTCCATTTTTAGCACATTACTGCATGCTAAATGGAAAGACTCAAAGATCAACATCCTAGACACCCCTGGTTTTGATGATTTTGTAGGAGAAATTGTCTCCTCCTTAAAAGTAGCAGATACTGGCGTAATGCTCCTGAATGCAAAGAGTGGAGTGGAAGTAGGGACCGAATTGATTTGGGAATATGTAGAAAAATATAGAACACCCGCCCTTTTCGTAATCAACCAAATTGATCACGAAAAGGCTGACTATGAATCTACCCTAGAACAAGCAGAAGAAAGGTTCGGTAGAAAAGTCCTCCCGATTCAGTTTCCAGCTAATGAAGGAACAGGTTTCAATAAAATAGTGGATGCCTTGCGTATGACCATGTACGTATTCCCCGAAGGTGGCGGAAGGCCAGAAAAGCAGGACATCCCCGCAGAGTTCATGGAACGCGCCCAAGAACTGCATAACAATCTAGTGGAAGCGGCAGCTGAGAATGATGAGGAATTGATGGAGAAATATTTTGAGGATGGTTCGCTTACGGAAGAAGAATTAACCGAAGGGCTTCGCTTAGCGATTGCCACGCAAGAAATATACCCTGTATTCATTTGCTCCTCTACCAATAACATGGGTAGTGGGCGAATCATGGGTTTCATAAATGATATCTGCCCGAGTCCAGCTGATCGACCACCCGCCACCTTGGTTGGAGGAGAAAAATTGGCTTGCGAAACGGATGGCCCAACTTCGATATTTATCTTCAAAACGCTTTCTGAACCTAAGGTGGGGAATGTTTCTTACTTCAAAGTATATTCCGGGACCCTAAAGGCCAGTGATGAGCTGTCCAATCCAGTGAATAGGACTTCTGAACGCTTTGGTCAGATTTTCGTTGCCAATGGAAAAGATCGAAATAATGTTTCCGAAATGAAGGCGGGTGATATTGGGGTAACGGTCAAGCTGAAGGACAGTAGCACCAATAATACACTCAGCACCAAGGGAACAGAGCATCAGATAGAACCAATGGCTTTCCCTGCCCCAAGGATTAGGGTAGCCGTTTCTCCGCCGAGTAAAAATGATATGGAGAAATTGATGAAGGCGCTTCATCAAATTGAATTGGAGGATCCCACCTTGATTGTAGAGCAATCAAAGGCACTTAAGCAGACCCTCCTGCATGGACAAGGTCAGCTACACCTAGATTTGATCAAGTATCGGATTGAAAAGGTGAATAATGTTAAAATGGACTTCATCAAACCGAAGATCGCTTACAGAGAAACGATCACCAGAGCTTCCAATCAACAGTACCGTCATAAAAAGCAATCCGGTGGTTCGGGACAATTTGCTGAAGTACATATGCGGATAGAGCCCTACTTCGACGGGATGCCAGAGCCTAGCGACCTCACGGTTCGGAAAACGGAAGAAGAAGAACTATCCTGGGGCGGGAAACTGATCTACTACTGGTGTATTGTCGGCGGATCCATTGACGCTAACTATTCTAATGCGATCAAGAAGGGAATTCTGCAAAAGATGGAAGAAGGACCGCTGACAGGTTCTTACTGCCAAGATATTCGAGTTTGTATCTACGATGGTAAAATGCATGCCGTAGATTCCAATGATATGGCCTTTATGCTAGCTTCGAGCCAGGCCTTTAAGAATGCCTTCGTGGAGGCAGGTCCAAAACTACTAGAGCCCGTTTACAAGCTAGAAATCCTATGTTCGGATGATGTACTAGGCGATGTGATGGGTGACCTGAATACGAGACGAGCGCTTCCTCAGGGAATGGATTCCGAAGGGCATTACAAAAAAATCATTGCAAAAGTACCCTTAGCTGAGTTGTATCAGTATTCCAGTACATTGCGATCCCTTACGCAAGGAAGAGCTAAATTTTCGAGAGAATTTGAAGAATATAGTCAGGTACCTGGAGATATTCAAAAGCGACTGATTGATGCTTACAAGAATGAGCTCGCAGAAGTTTAAAGAGGTACTTACAGGTTTGATCACTTGAATCCTTATCATATTCGAAAGATGTTGCTTCTGGCAGCATCTTTTTTTATATCTGGAAATTCAACATAAGTATTGCTATACTGGCCACCCGCACCAAACTTACATAAACCATTCACTAACAATGAAATAAGCCGCTAACAACCCTTGACTTATGGGCAAAAAAAAAGTCGTACTAAACAGTACGACCCTTTCAATTATAATCCCATGAACATATCCAAAATTAATATCTTGTGCCAAAAATATCAGTTGATCCTTTGTTCAACTAATTATTTGGTTTATCTTCGCGTCAAACAGTGGAACTAAACTCCACCTTGGTATTCAATCAAATTGTAATCTTAAGGACTTATTTGACGACGTAGTCCCATGAACATTGACCTAGTCTTAGATCGGAGGCGATTTTCCCAGAATCGCCTCTTTTTTTGTTTGACGCGTTTATCTTTACGCAGGGTTTACATTTGAAAAGTGTAATTCGTCCCGAGTGTATCGGGACGACTTACTACCAACAAATTATAATCCCATGAACATATTTCTTCAATAATTTTCGGAACTCTTTTGATCCGACTTTTTTCTTTCCTCCTCAATTACTCACCGATCACGATACAAATATGCAACGACAAAGCCCTGAAAACAAAGACAAAAAACTATTATTGTGAAAATAAAAATGACAACACAAAACACCATTTACCAAAACAATTACCTAATAATCAATAATTTAACTTTTACCACTTTTGCTTAAAAGTGAAAAATAAATTAAAAATACGCTCATTTTTCGCCTGATTTTTTTTAAAAAAAAGTCCATTTTTTCCTTGCCTACTCCCTTTTCAACAATTTTATCGCCCTCTCTCCAGTGCTTGATAGCCCATCCAGAAGCTGCACTAGGCACCTTTTGCTCACAACTCCAATTATAAGCTTACAGACAAAAAATTTTTGTGGCCTCATTTACGTTTATTACTAAAATCCTTATTTTGCGGCCCTTCTTACTCCAAAAGATCTTATAGGGCAAAGCATTGGCTTTTGTCTGAGATCACTGCACTTCAATATAGATACCCACGAATACGCCATTGGCATTCCTTAACTCTATTAATGACAAACATGAAAAGATCATTACTCGTATCCCTATTTTGCGTGCTCTTCTACCAAAGTTATTTGCTAGGACAAACCCCTACCGTTCAAGATTGCTTAGGTGCCATACCTGTTTGTCAAGAGGTATATTCTGAAATGAATTCTCCTAGTGGGGATGGGAACTTCAACAATGAGATCAACACCAGCATTAGCTGTACAGCTGGAGAACTGAATTCTATTTGGTACACCTTCACCGTGAATGAGGCGGGGTTCCTAGGGTTCGTCATCACACCAAACGACGCCAATGACGACTATGATTGGGCGCTATTCAACATCACAGGGCGTCAATGCAGTGATATAAAGAGTGACCCTTCTCTACAGGTTAGCTGTAATGCAGCAGGGGGCCCAGGATGTAATGGACCTACAGGCGCCAATGGCGGTAGTAGCTTTAAT
>JAHQWA010000019.1 GCA_019634045.1 Saprospiraceae bacterium | reverse complement strand
GGCGTAGGTCAAGCTTATTTGTATCAAAAGGCCGGGGGCTCCCGCTACCCAGCAACGGCTGATACCGTACTGGCAAAAGAACATTTTGTTTATCAGAATGGCAGGCCTGTGTTTAAGGCAGCCGTGGCAGGCATGTCTGATGTGGTGAAGAAAGTAATGGCAAAAAACAATCTAGAATTGGATGATATTGCCTGGTTGATTCCTCATCAAGCCAACAAACGGATCATCGAAACGGTATCCCGAATGACGGATTTCCCAATGGAACGCGTAACGATGAATATCCAAAAATATGGCAATACAACTGCCGGAACCCTTCCGCTTTGCATGTGGGACTATGAAAGCCAATTCAAGAAGGGAGACAATATCATCCTAACTGCTTTTGGTGGTGGGTTCACTTGGGGTGCAACTTACCTTAAGTGGGCGTATTGATGGTAATTTTTTTATCTTTGTGCCGCCAAAAATGGCACCTCAATTTTTTTGCTGTTAAAACCAAATAAGAAATGGCTAGTACTTCTGATATAAAACGAGGAATGTGTATAGAACACAATCATGATATCTTCATTATTGTGGAATTTCAGCACGTGAAACCAGGTAAAGGAGCCGCTTTTGTTCGTACTAAATTGAAGAGTTTAACCACCGGTAAAGTTTTGGACCATACGATCCCTGCAGGGCATAAGATTCAGGATGTAAGAGTGGAACGACGTAAATTCCAATACCTGTATAGTGATGACAGTGGCTACCACTTCATGAATAACGAGACCTTCGAGCAAACTTTCCTAGCTGAAAAAATGATCAACAACCCCAAGTTGTTGAAAGAGGGGACCGAAGTGGATATTCTTTTCCATGCTGAAGAAGAAAGAGCCCTAACTTTAGAAATGCCTCAATACGTAGTATTGCAGGTAACATACACTGAACCAGGTGTCAAAGGCGACACTGCGACCAACACCCTAAAACCTGCTACTGTAGAAACTGGTGCGGAAGTGAAGGTTCCTTTATTTATCAATGAAGGAGACCTTGTAAAACTAGATACACAAACCAGCGCCTACATGGAGCGAGTCAAAAAATAAGGTATGAATTTCAAAGAGATCCAAGAGCTGCTGAAGCTCATTAACAAGCTTGAACTGACCGAGTTTAAAATGAAAGATGGGGAGTTTGAAGTTTCCGTGCGGACAAAGCATTATGAGCGCGGCAACAAAGGACAAGCTCCGATCATTCAGGCACAAGCACCGGCGGTAGTACCAATGCCACAAGTACAGCCCATTAGTGTGCCTCCTGCAGCACCCGCTGTAGCTGCTGCGCCTGCTGCACCTGCTGCGGATGCCGCACAAGCTAGCAAGGCGGATAGTACTGCTAATTATCTTGAGGTTAAATCTCCGATGGTGGGTACTTTTTACCGTTCTGCTTCTCCAGAAAAACCTGCTTATGTAAAGGTAGGGGACACCATCGAATCTGGCTCTGTGGTATGTATCGTAGAAGCCATGAAACTCTTCAATGAAATCGAAGCTGAGGTCAGCGGAAAGATCGTAAAAGTAATGGTAGAGGATGCCTCTCCTGTGGAATATGATCAAGTACTTTTCCTTGTTGATCCTAATGGTTAAACTAGCCTGCTAGCCCATGTTTGAAAAAATACTAATTGCTAACCGGGGCGAAATCGCCTTACGGATTATAAGAACCTGCCGGGAAATGGGGATCAAGTCGGTAGCTGTGTATTCGACAGCAGACCGCGAAAGCCTTCACGTACGATTCGCCGATGAGGCAGTCTGTATTGGACCTGCTTCTTCCACCGAATCATACCTCAGCATCCCACGTATCATGGCAGCTGTTGAGATTACCAATGCGGATGCCATCCACCCTGGCTATGGTTTCTTAGCTGAGAATGCTGATTTTGCCGAAGTATGTGCAGAATATGGCATCAAATTTATCGGCCCTACTCCGGATCAGATCCGAAGAATGGGAGATAAAATCACGGCCAAAGAAACGATGGTCAAAGCTGGTGTTCCAGTTATTCCTGGCTCTGACGGCTTGGTCAAAGACGTTAAACATGCACATAAAGTTGCTGCGGAGATGGGTTTCCCTGTCATTATCAAAGCAACTGCTGGAGGGGGAGGAAAAGGAATGCGCGTGGTCTGGTCTGAAGAAGAACTAGAACCGAACTGGGATATGGCTCGCCAAGAAGCCAAAGCCTCTTTCGGAAATGATGGTATCTACATCGAAAAGTTCATCGAAGAGCCGAGACACATCGAATTCCAGATCGCTGGAGACCAAAACGGGAAAGTGGTGCACCTTTCTGAAAGGGACTGCTCCATTCAGCGTCGACATCAAAAATTGGTCGAAGAATGCCCTTCTCCCTTCATGACCCCTGAATTAAGGGAAGAAATGGGAAATGCCGCCGTCTTGGCTGGAGAAGCGATCAAATACGAAGGGGTGGGAACAATCGAGTTCCTCGTTGATAAATACCGCAAATTCTACTTCATGGAAATGAATACTCGTATCCAGGTAGAACATCCAGTGACCGAAGAGGTGATTGATCATGATTTGATCAAGGAACAGATCAAGATTGCAGCGGGAGAGATGATCACTGGCGGAAATTATCTGCCAACAGCCCATGCCATCGAATGTCGTATCAATGCGGAGGATCCTTTTAATAACTTTCGCCCTAGCCCGGGTAAAATCCAATCCTTCCATAGCTCCAAAGGCCATGGCGTGAGAGTGGATACCCATGTATACGCTGGATATACCATCCCTCCCTATTACGACTCCATGATCGCCAAGCTAATTTGCCGAGCTCCGACTAGAGCCGAATGCATAACAAAAATGGAAAGAGCATTAGATGAATTCATTATCGAAGGCGTCAAAACAACGGTTCCTTTCCATAAGCGATTAATGAAAAATAAAAATTTCCGCGACGGAGACTTCCATACAGGCTTCCTCAATGATTTTGACCTGACAGATGAAGAAGCCTAGACTTACACTAGTAAGCAAGAAAGCCGCAGTTTCTAAGAAGCTGCGGCTTTTGTCATTTATCGAATAAGGGCTTACTCCACCATCTTCCATGATCCAGGGCAATGCCTGAGTGCCAAATAATTTGTACCAAAAAAAAGAAGCGCATTAAGTAGCTGTTGCAAGTCGGGAAGAAAAAAGTGGGGTAACAAGCCATAGTCTAGCCATGCACGATGGTGCCGCATGCTTTTTGCCTTTCAAAGTACATGATTGATAGCCGTAAAACCCGCAGTAATAGTGATAGCACCCTGAAGTATACGGGGGCTACCACTAACTACTTTAACGCTCCTCAAACTAATCCTTCAATAACCCAGTGATTGCCCCATTTTTCAATTGACGCGCCGTTTGTAAAGGTATTACGCCCCTTTTGTTGGGAATCGTTTTATCTGCCCCTGCTTGCAAAAGTAATTTTACCGCCTCTAACGCATTGTTTTCAACTGCATGATGTAGCGCTGTGAATCCACTACGATTTGTCGCATTGAGCTCAGCCCCCTGTGCAATCAGATAGCCCAATACCGCTGTTCGGTTATGGTAAGCGGCCCAATTCATAGCACGCCTTCCAGTTTTGCTTCTACGCGTATCCAATGCCTCTAGATCCGCCCCCGCAGCGAGGGCCTGCTTGATCGCCCCAACATCTCCAGCGATAGCAGCATCCCATAGCTGAGCATTCGCTCCTTTGTTCCTATCCGGATACTGGACAGGGCCCAGATCCACTTGCTTCGGAAAGGAAACCGCTTCCCCCTGAACAAATTTTTCTAGCAAAGGATAGATGGCGGGCCAATGTTCATACAGATTGTAGAGCGCACCATGGCCTCCACCAACTACTTGAATCAATTGCCCATGGGTCAAGCCAGCCAAGACTTCCACTGCATTTTCCAAAGGGGTAGATGTATCCCAGGTACCATGGACCAATAATGTCGGCACCTCAGATTGTACCGTGGACCGAAATGCTTCTCCTAGATCCTGAACTTTCCAATCGTCTTCCAACAGGCTATAATCCCAATTGATATCTCCCAGCCATTCCCGGGCGGGGTCTTGCTCTATCTGGGCACGCCGAGCGGGGCTAAGTCCGGAGGCAAAGTCCATAGATTTAGCCATGGCGTGCGGGGCTGGCATAGACCGCATCCCCATGGAGGCCATCGCGGGGAGTTGGTAGTCACCTTCGTACATAGCCAAGATAAGGTCGGGCCAAACTTCTGGCTGACTCCTTTTCCCTGCCCGAAAACTTGCAATGGCTTGTACGAGTGCTTTTGTGATTTGTACTTCCCGCTTTTGCCCCTTTCGTTCTAGGGTAACTAATGGTTGTGCTTGCTCAAGTCGTTCAAGAATGGTTTGCAGGGCTTTTAGCAATCCTTCTTTGGGGATTCTGCCTCGATAGTAGGTAGAAGTCTCCGCCGCCTTTGCGATCCGCTCCAAGGTGTTCCAACGCCCTGAAGGACTATCCCAGGTGTGATCAGGACCTTCTACTCCATAGAAAATAGCTCGGGCCACCTTCTGGGGGTACTTTCGCATCACATGAAGCCCTAAGTGAGATCCATAGCTTCCTCCAATCAAAATAATTGTATCGTAAGCAAGCGCCCGTCTCAATGCATCTACATCTGCTGCATTTGCATCCGTATTGTAGGCAGACAAGTTGACTCCTTCAGCCTTCCATTTTTCTTGGCAGTCTTGCGCCAAGGCTTGGAGTGCTGGGCGAAACAAATCAACAGAGAAGGGGGCTTCGCTAGAAATGCGCTTCCGGCCTTCACAACTTAGATTAGGAAGGGATTCTCCTGCTCCCCTTTGATCAAAGACAATCACATCTGCCAATTGCTGATAGAAGAGCACTTCTTTCATGCGCTCATCATTATGTAAAGATTCTATCCAGGAAGAGCCCGGTCCTCCCGCCAATAAGAAGATCGCCGGAGCCGGATTGGCGCTACTGCTCTTAAACCGTCGATAGGCCAGGGAAATCCTTCTCCCCTTCGGCTTATCCCGATCTTCCAAGACGCCCAAACGTCCCACTTCCACCGCCACCTTTTCCCCACTTGGTGTTGGTAG
>JAHQWA010000303.1 GCA_019634045.1 Saprospiraceae bacterium | reverse complement strand
TTACTGATATACTTTAAGAGAATCCAATGTTCAAGAACTATTTCAAGGTTGCACTCCGGTATTTCAAGCGGAACAGATTGTATACGACGATCAATGTGCTGGGCTTATCCGTAGGGATAGCGGCCTGTTTGGTGATCTCTTTGATCATCCACTATGAAAGTAGCTTTGACAAATTCTGGAAAGGCAAAGACAAGATCTATCGCGTTTACTCGAGTTTTTCAGGGGTATTTGATGGTGTCAATAGAGGGGTAGCTACTGCGGTAGGACCCTGGTTGCAGGAAAATGCCACTGGTCTTGAGGAAATTGTTCCTTTTCATACATTCAGTGCCCCGGTAACAATCCTTTCGGAGGATGGAAGTAAACGAGAATTAGAGCGACAGCGCAGGCTAGTATTGGCGGGCCCTGATTACTTTAGACTATTTTCCAAGTATCGTTGGCTGGCCGGGTCACCAGAAGAGAGTTTGGGCAAACCTAATCAGGTGGTACTCACTCCTGAAAAAGCGGAATTATACTTCGGTTTAGAGCAAGCAGAATTGGCACTGGGCCGAACGATTCAATATCAAGACTCGATTTTTGCTACAGTAAGCGGGATCATCGAGCATCCAACACAATCGACCGATTTTGACTTTAAAGAATTTATTTCCTTCAGTACGATCGAAAACTCTCCCTTAAAAAACCGGATTGCCCTGAATGATTGGGGGAGTACCAATAGCAGTTCACAACTGTTTGTTAAACTGGATGGATCTAAAACCGAAGCCGAAGTCTCAACGCTCTTGGTGGGCGCCAAGGAGGCTTATCAAGCGCAGAATGATGGGGTAGGTTATGCGGCAGATTATAGATTACAACCCCTGTCAGAACTCCACTTTAACACGGACCTTCGCATTTTTGATGGAGGAAGGTCAGTAGCGCACAAGAAGACGCTTTGGTTACTATCCCTAGTAGCAGGCCTATTGTTACTGATTGCCGCGATTAACTTCATTAATCTTGAAACGGCGCAATCATTGCGACGAGCGAAAGAAGTGGGGGTAAGAAAAGTCCTAGGTGGTTCTAGAAAGGAATTGATCTTACAATTCTTGAGTTCCACTTTCTTGCTTGCAGCGATATCTATGGTGATAGCGGCGAGCTTAGCCCAATGGGCTTTGGGGTACTATGATAACTTCATCCCGGAAGGCCTTACTTTCAACCCATTGAATCCCACTACCTTGGGAATTATGGGACTGTTGACCGTGGCGGTCTGTATCGTGGCAGGCGCTTATCCCGCCTTTGTACTTTCTGCTTTTCGGCCCGTTCGGGCACTTAAGGACCAGGTGATTCGCGCAGGTAGTAGTGGAGGAAGTGTCAATTTGAGAAAGGGCTTGGTTGTATTCCAATTTGTTATTGCCCAGGTCTTGATTTTTGGAACCTTGACAATCGGGCAACAGATCCAATATATGCTCAACAAAGATATGGGCTTTGAGCAGGATGCCATCGTGTATGTGGATACTCCTTGGCGAGATACAACCGACCGTAAACAGGTACTATTGGAGGAACTGAAGCGATTCCCAGAAGTTCAGGCCATTAGCAATCATAGTGCGCTCCCCGCGGAAGCAGGGTACTCTACTAGTGTGATGAAATTTATGAAAGATGGCGAGGAAGTAAGTCACAATGTCCATCGCAAATTTGGGGATACTGCCTTTATCCATCTTTTTGATATTGAACTGGTGGCAGGACGTAATTTCAGGCAGAGCGATACCATCACCGAATTGCTCATCAATGAGACCTATCTCCGAGACTTAGGGTTTGAGGATCCGAATGAGATCCTAGGACAAACGATAGACGTTGGACGTGGTAAAACTCCCATTGTTGGGGTGGTAGCAGACTTCCATATACAACCTTTGTATGAACCTATTCACCCTACCGCCTTGGGCGCCCAGAAAGGGAGGACTATAAGTATGAAACTGCAATCGGCTGGTGGGGATACTGATGATTTTTCAGCGGTCTTAGCAAAAATTGAAAAGCAGTGGAAAGCTTTATATCCAGAGGAACCCTTTAACTATCAATTTGTGGATGAGGACGTGGCCCAATTCTACGAACGAGAACAGGAAACGGCACAATTGGTAAGCACTGCTACTTATATCGCCATTTTCATCTGCTGTTTAGGCCTTTTCGGGCTAATATCCTTCACAACGGCTCAGCGGACCAAGGAGATCGGAATTCGAAAAATCTTAGGCGCTTCTGTCATGCAGCTAATGACGATTCTGACCAAGAGTTTCCTCTGGTTGGTGATGATTGCCTTGCTGATCGCTTCTCCTATTGCGTGGTATGCAAGTCAGCGTTGGCTACAGGATTATGCTTACCCCATTGATATTGAATGGTGGCAGTTTGTTTTGGTGGGGGTAGTAGGGATTGGGATAGCTATCCTGACGGTGAGCTTTCACAGTTTTCGAGCAGCCACAGCCAACCCCGTAGACAGTTTAAGACAAGAATAGAACGCTAAATATGAAAGACGTTTTACCTATTTATCGTCCACCTTTTAGCACTAAATACACCCGACATGTTTAAAAGCTATTTACGGTCTGCCAGTAGAAATCTATTTAAGCACAAGTTAAATTCACTGATTAACATCCTCGGTTTATCGGTTGGATTTGCTGTAGCTATTCTTATTTTTCTATATATCCAACACGAGCGCAGTTATGATAAATGGATCCCAGACAGTGATCAGGTTTATCGGGCTTATAGGAGTTGGGAAGGAGGGGGTGAGACGGTGTGGACCCCAGGGCCCTTGGCCCATACGGTGAAAGAGGAATTGCCGGAGGTATTACAATCCACTGGACTTTCCGTATCCTCAGATGTGCTGCTACAACGTGGAGAAGAGAAAGTCTTTATGGGTGAGGTAGCGGTAGTAGATAGTACGTTCTTTGAAGTTATACCTTTGGCTCTATCACAAGGGCAGGCGAGTGAGGTCCTAAAGATCAGTCAGAACATCGTCCTTTCGGAGCGCCTGGCGCAACAATTATTTGGAGAGGAAAATCCCATTGGAAAAACGATCAAAGTAGATACAGAGGATGAGTACATTGTTTCGGGCGTATTGGCTCCATTGGCAGGAAATACACAGTTGACTTTTGAAGCTTATTTCCCCTTCAGTCGTGCCTCTACTCGTTGGGTCAACAACAATAGATCCACTTACCTGAAAGTAAGAAAGGATGCGTCGATTGAAGGTTTAGAAGCTAAGATTACCGCTTTGGTTACTCCTTTCCTGGAGCAAGCCAACCGTGAAAGTGGTCGTTCACCAGATGCGACCCATTATCCCAATTGGCGCTTGCAGAAGTTGCATGATATCCATTTGCACCCATTATCTAATTCCTGGTTCGCCTTTAACCGTAAAGCTGGGAATATTAAATACCTCTATATTTTTGGTATGATTGGGTTGATCATGCTTGTTGTTGCCTGTATAAACTATATCAATTTAACAACGGCCAGTTCTGCCCAACGGGCGATGGAAATTGGCGTCCGCAAGGTTTCCGGAGCGGGGCGAGGGCAACTCATCAGCCAATTTATGATAGAGGCCTTACTCCAAAGCAGCGTGGCATTCGTATTGGCGCTTGCTTTAGCGGAGCTCTTTTTACCCTTCTTCAACTCGATTACCAATCGGAGTCTGTATTTTCTGGAAGATGGGATTCAGAGTTGGATCTTATACATGGCGGGTTTAGCCTTATTGGTGGGCTCCCTGGCAGGTGTTGTACCGGCCTTAATCATCTCAGCCTTTAAGCCGGGCTTAATTCTGAAGAGAGGCCTGGACCGAGGTTCCAAGGGGAACTTATTTAGAAGAGCCCTGGTGATGGTACAGTTTGGCGTGTCCGTGGTATTGATCGTGGTAGTACTCTTTGTTTTTCGCCAGGTTAACTTTATGATGAATAAAGATCTTGGTTTCTCCTCAGAGCAAGTGGTCGTTGTTCCATTGAATTTACAAACGTCGGCTCCCAAGGTAGACGCCTTAAAAGGGGAATTCCAACGGATACCCGGTGTTCGTACGATCTCTACTTCTTCCAGCGTCCCTGGTCAACCATTGCCGGATTGGGGCGTGATGGTGAATGGAGAAACGCTGCCGAACGTGTTCATGTCATGGGTGGATGCAGACTTTGCGGAAACCTTGGATCTAGATATGGTGAATGGACGATTTTTCTCTCGGGATATAGCGAGTGATACCCTCAATGCTTTCGTCGTTAACGAAGCCTTCCTCCAGGAGGCCAATCTAGCAGATCCTTTCGAGGCACAGGTACGCTTCACCTATTCGTCCGATGAGGGCTACAACAAGATTGTTGGTGTGGTGAAGGATTTTCATTTTCGGGGCTTGGATCGAAGCATTGGCCCGATGATCATGATGTATCAGCCCAACTATCGAGTGACAAGTATTAAGGTCTCCACGGAGAACTTGGATGGGACCCTCCTAGCCATCGAAAATCTTTGGGGAAAAGTGGAGCCGGACCACCCCTTCCGATATTCCTTTTTGGATGATGATTTTGCAGCGCAGTATGCAGAGCAGGAGCGATTTGGAGATACGATGCTGTATGCTAGCTTGCTGACCATTTTTATTGGAGTACTGGGATTGTTTGGCTTAGCTACTCATTCTACCACCCGTAGAACCAAAGAGATTGGCATTCGAAAGGTAGTTGGGGCGACGGTCAACGGCATTGTATTTATGCTAGTGAAAGACTTTACCCGTTGGGTATTCTGGGCCTCCCTATTTGCCTTGCCCCTCGGGTATTGGCTAATTGGCAAATGGCTGGAAGATTTTGCCTTTCAGGTTGAAATCACGCCTTATCCGTTCCTTTTGGCAATCGGCTTGGCCATGGGTATTGCGGTACTAACGGTTTGCTATCAAGCGATTAAAACGGCCTTAGCAAACCCCATTGAAAGCCTGAGACACGAATGATAAAATGTGCACCACTAGGGTGACGACATAAGAACCAGTTGAAGAGGTTATAAAATAGTTCTTCAACTAGTTCTGAAAGAGCGATCCTTAGGATCGTCTCAAATTTAACTCCGACTTATGCTACAAAATTATTTACGCATTGTGCTTCGCAATGTGCGGAAGAATGCATTCTATGTACTGGTAAACGTAATAGGGATGGGCATCGCCTTGGCCTGTTGTATCATCGCTTTTGTCAACTACCAGTTTGATCGAGATTTTGACGCTTTCCATTCCCAAAAGGATACCGTTTTCAAATTGGATAGCCGCAAGGCAAGTAATGACCTAATCTACGGTATCACGCCACTACCGCTAGCTGAGGCTGCTGCACAGAATATTCCCGAGGTGGAAGAGGCAGTACGTTTGTACACGCTTCGTGCCAATGTGAAGAGTAATCAAAATGTGTACAATGAAGTCATTCATTTTGTTGATGAAGGCTTCTTTGACCTATTTGATTTTCCCATTTCTAAAGGTAGCGCCCAAGATATTGGGAAGCCCGAATCGGTTATACTAACCGAAAAGATGGCGAAGAAGTATTTTGGTGAGGAGGATCCCATCGGTAAAACCATAGAAATGTTCACTGGTCTGGAGTCTCAGAAAGCAATGAAGGTAATTGCTTTGGTAGGGGAGTATCCCTTCAATTCCAGTATTCACTTTGATATCATCGCCCATACGGACAATGTAACGTATCGTGGCGCACCGATTGACCATCAGAGCTGGGCCCGTTTTGCGGATGTGACCTTCCTAAAATTAAGGAACGCCAATGATAAAAGTAGGGTGGAGGAACAATTGGCTCAGTTTGTACCCCTACAAAATAGTAATCGAGAAGATTGGCAGATCAGTGCTTTCTTGCTCGATCCACTTTCCGACATTGCGCATACCAGCATGAAGAAAAGAGCGAACTATTTGTGGGAGAGTACTCCTCCTTCGGCGGTTTGGGGCCCTAATTTATTGGCCTTCTTACTCCTTCTCGCCGCTTGTTTAAATCTCACCAATACGACCATAGCTCTCTCCAATCGCAGGTTGAAAGAGATGGGGGTTCGGAAGGTGATGGGGAGTTCTCGCAAGCAACTGGTGACACAGTTGTTAAGTGAGAGCTTTGGGATCTGCCTGTTGGCTTTTATCCTTAGCCTACTTTTGGTGCCCGTTCTACTACCACAGTATAATGCGATGTGGGATTTTCTTGAACTGGAGATCAACTACTTTGATAACCCCGGTCTCTTGACGTTTCTAGCCGTGAGCCTTGTCGGGGCGACTTTGCTAGCAGGGTCCTATCCCGCTTTTTATATTAGTGGATTTGAGGTAACGAAGATCTTTAGAGGGAAGATCCAATTTAGTGGTAATAACCTATTCTCACGACTGATGTTAGGCGCCCAGGTCATGATCGCCATTATGGCACTGGCTGGAGGTTTCGTTTTTGCGCGCAACGCCAGTTTTCAGAAGACGGCGGATATGGGTTATCTCAGAGAAGGAGTGATGGCCGTGCCCGTATTAGATGGACAATCTTTTGAAATTTTAAAGGAAAAGGCTGCCCAGCATCCGGATGTCATTGAAATGGCAGGAGCAAGTGATCAAATGGGCAGTATCTACCGGACTAAGGAAGTAAAATGGAGAGATCAAGACTTGGAGGTCCATTATTTAGGCGCTGGCGAAGGCTACTTGGATATGATGGAGGTTCGCCTGAAAGAAGGCAGATTTTTGACTGAAGAAAGAGGGAGCGATACCGAACGATCCATCATGGTAAATGAAAAATTGGTAGCCCGTCTAGGCTGGGAAAACGCCCTCAATCAGCAAATTGTAATAGATAGTAATTCCTATCAGGTAGTTGGAGTGCTTGAGGATTTTTACCAAGGCGACTTTTTCCGACCTATCGAGCCTGTCATTATCCAGATGATTCCTAAGGAAAATTATCACCTGCTAGCACTCAAGGCCCCAGCAGAGAAACTGGTTGCGATCAATCAGTATCTCTTGAATCAGTGGAATGAACTCTTTCCCTATCGGCCATATGAAGGATTTTTCCAGGATTCAGTACTAGCCAAGGAAGCATTAATTACCAATAACATAAAGTGGTTGTTTATCTTTTTTGCGCTGATCACCGTGATCCTAACTTCTGTCGGACTTTTTGCCTTAATCTCTCTAAACATCGTTCGACGGATGAAGGAAATTGCTATTCGGCGTGTTGTGGGGGCTAGTCTTCGGAACATCACCGTGCTGCTTAATTTCCGTTATTTCCTGATCTCCCTTTTAGGGGTAATGGTGGGTGCTGCGGGAGGATACTTTATTGTAAAAGGCTTATTGGATAGCATTTTTGCCGTGCACGTCGGAGTTGAACCCTGGGTACTAGGGTTGGCCGGAGCTGGCGTGCTATTTCTAATCGTACTAACTATTCTAATAAAGATGTTAGGGGTAGTTCAAATGAATCCTTCTAAGATCTTGAGATCGGAGTAGCCCACGCTAAAACTTCCGAAGTTGTGCCTGGAGAGGACTGGGCAAAACTTCGGAAGTTTGTCACCGCAGGAAGCCTTTAAATCACTGAAAACTAACTAGTATGTTCAAGACTCTCTTAAAAACGATCGTTCGCAATGCCCAGCGGAGGCCAGTCTTTACCACCATCAATTTATTGGGTTTATCCCTTGGAATTGCTTGTAGTTTTATCATGCTACGCTATGTGCAGCAGGAATGGAGCTACGATAAACATTTTGCGGATGGCGAGCAAGTCTTTCGCATTGGTACGGGCTTCATGAATATGGGGTCCTTTGCCGTAAGCCAGGAGATATTAAGGGAAAATGTATTGGCATTCAACGATATTGAAGCCGCAACTCGTTTGACCACCCGGGGTGGCGAGCAAAGTCTTAAAATAGGAGAGGAGACCTTTATTCAAGATGAAACCCTGTTTGTTGATTCGACCTTCTTCGAGGTATTCGCCTATCGTTTTGAAGATGGAAACCCGTCGACCGCTCTGCAATCTCCCAATAGTGTGGTCTTAACTGCTGACCTCGCCCTGAAATTTTTTGGGAAGACCAATGTGGTCGGAGAATATATAGAGGTAGGGGATGAGCAAAGTTTATTTCAGGTAACGGGAGTAGTGGAAGAACAAACCCAGAATTCACATCTGCCAACAGGGATGTGGATGCCCATTTACCCAGTCTTACGCGGAGAGGACAATTGGATGTCTGGGAGCTTATATAACTATGTGAAACTGCCAAAGGGAGCTGATAAAGCTGACTTGGTCGCTACCCTAGATCAATTGGTGCGCAAGGAGGTCTATCCCAAGGTAAACCCTGGGATGGAACTGGAGTCTTGGCTCGCTAGCAGCAATGCGGTGAAGTTTTATCCGCAGCAGTTGCAAGAGATATATTTGGGCGAACGCCTGCGCTTTGATCTATCTGCCGGAGGGAATCCTTTACTCGTCAATATCTTGGCGATTATCGGTTTGATTATTTTGATCATGGCCAGTTTTAATTACATCAATCTATCCACGGCCGTAGGGATAACTCGAGCGAGAGAGATTGGAGTGAAAAAAACCTTGGGGGCTGCTACGCGCTTGCTGCAAGGTCGATTTCTACTGGAAGCCATGGTGTTTAGTTTGACGGCAGCTATCCTGGCCGGAGTGATGGCAGATTCTCTGCTCTACGCAGTGGAAAAAGCTACGGGAAGTAGGCTTTTGGAAACTCTATTTGAAAAGCCCGTACATATCATGGCCTTGGTGGCATTTGCGCTATTTGTGGGGCTACTGTCCGGCCTTTACCCAGCCTTTTTTCTGACTCGCTTTCGACCGGCGGAAGTGTTAAAAGGCAAGCTCGGTGTGCAAAAGCGTAGTTTCTTCCGCGGAGGATTGATTGTGATCCAATTCACCTTAGCTGCCTTCTTACTGATTGGGACGCTTACCGTCTACCAGCAGTTTCAATTCATGCGTATCTCCGACAAAGGCTTTAAGCATGAAAACGTATTAGTCCTCTACAACCTAGACTCTCTATCTAATAGCAAGGAGAGCTTTAGACAGCAGTTGGTTCAGCATACGGAGGTGTTGTCAAGTTCTTTCAATAGTCGTATGCCTGCCGGTCGTAACCTTTGGCAGGCTACTTACAAGACACCCGAGATGGAACACCCCTTGAGTTTAAATACTTTCCCCATCGACGGAGACTATCTCAATACCCTGGACATGCCCCTACTTGCCGGTCGCAACTTCGATGCCCAGTTGGCTTCTGATTCTTCAGGTTTGATTGTGAATGAGGCTGCGGTTAAGGCTTTGGGTTTAGAGGATCCAGTCGGCCAAAAGATTAACGAGGATGAACGGATCATCGGAGTAGTCAAGGATTTTAATTTTCAAGATTATCATCATGCAGTCGAGCCCATTGTAATGATCTTTGATGCCAATAAACACAACCTCAGCCTCAAGTTGAAAGGCGAGAATATGACTGGATTTTTGGCTCATCTAGAAGAGAAATGGCAAGCCTTTGTACCAGAAGAACCGCTCTCTTATTACTTTCTGGATGAAAACCTAGCTGCACTTTCGGAAAAGGAAGGTATTCTCAGTAAAGCCATTGCCTTGTTCTCTATGTTGGCCTTGTTTATTGCCTGTTTAGGCCTCTTTGGATTGGCCGTATTCATGACCGCTCTTCGCACCAAAGAAATGGGGATTCGAAAGGTACTGGGAGCATCCGTGGAAGGAATTGTGGGCTTATTGGCCAAGGACTTCTTGCGATTGATCGCCATTGCCACCCTCATCGCCATACCCTTTGCGTACTGGGGGACCAATCAATGGCTAGCCGACTTCGTCTTCCGAATCAAGTTGGATTGGTGGTTATTTGTATTACCTTCTATAGCCATACTGGTCATTGCCTGGCTGACGGTGAGTTATCACTCTTTACGGTTGGCTCGTAAGAACCCGGTGGAATCCCTGCATGTGGAGTAGGGAAGCCAGAAGCAGAAGTTAGAAGACAGAAGCCAGAAGTCAGAAGACAGACGATAGATGACAGTAGACAGATCTTAGAGGGTAGTATGGTCTATTTAGGGTCTATGGTCCATGGTCCATAGTCGAAGGAATTTGTGGCCGGTTTTCGCAACAGTCACGCGCCCACCACTATCG
>JAHQWA010000302.1 GCA_019634045.1 Saprospiraceae bacterium | reverse complement strand
GGGATCTGAAATTGAAATAGAAAAATCTGCCATTCATTATTTTAATAATAGGCCATAGATCGAACGTGGACTAGTTGGTATTTGATCAAGACCAAGTACCTTACTGTGTCATTTTCGGAACGCATAGTTACGTCACCAACTTAATGGTACTTTGCATGCTCTAACATGTAGGCGGAAAAGTTTGTAGGCCAGCCCATTATTAGATTTCCGCCTGCAGCCATAATGAGCCACGGCGGGCAGGAGCCCGCAACCCAGGTTGGTGAAAGAGCAGGAGCTCTTCACCGGCAGGACTCTTTCTTGGCAGGTAAATAGTGATTGCTTGGTGTCAATCTTTGGAAAATCTGGTTCCTGCAAGTATACAATCTATTGACCAAACTAGGTCGAGCACCTTTTGAGCGAATCTCTGTTTGTCAACTGATTTTTCAATTTTCGCTCAAAAACAAACGCTTAAGCCATTTCCTGTTTAACTTTAGTAAAAACAAACCACTAGACTCGTATGAAACGCCAAGTATTTCTTTTCCTCATATTCCTACTTGTACTATCCGCCTGTTCTGATAATGTGGAGAATACGGGTGTTCCGGACCACGTCTTCAAAAACGCGAAGATATGGACCGGCGATCAACAGATGCCCTGGGCCAGCTGGGTAGCCGTTAAAGGAGAGCAGATTGTAGCTCTGGGGGGCGAAGGTGATACGCCTCCAAATGCGACAGCAGAAACGGACCTTAAAGGCCAATTGATGGTGCCGGGTTTCAATGATTCCCATGTGCATTTTGCTTCGGCAGGGGCCTTGCTGTTAGGCATCAATTTATTAGATGTCAATAACGAAGAGAAATTTGTGGAACGCGTCAGGGAAACGACGGAGCGCTTGCCGAAAGGCAGCTGGATTACGCGCGGTGATTGGGGCGCTTACGAGGCCTGGGGTGCTGGTTCTGCGGGGGAAGACAACCAAAGCAATACGGTATTTACTCCCCATCGTTCCATGATCGATGACATCACGCCCAATCATCCGGTCCTAGTGGTGCGTTATGACCGCACGGAGGGCCTAGCCAATGCTTTAGCCTTGAAAGAACTGGGAATAGAATCGGAATCTGGGATATTGGAAGGAGAAGTGCTAAGGGAGGCTTTGCGGCAAGTACCAGAGAAATCTTTTGAACGACGACTAGCTGAATCCCGTAGAGCGCTGGAAGAATGTCGAAAATGGGGTATCACTACGGTGCAGGACATGTCCCCGCTAGACCAAGTCGATGTCTACAATCACCTGTATGCCAAAGGGGATCTAAGTTGCCGGATCAACTTTGCGCCGGCTCGCCTCTCGGAATACGAAAATATGATGGCGAAAGGCTGGATTGTGGATTGGGAAGGAGAGATGGCACCGCATCCCACGGGGGGAGACTGGATCTCCTTCGGCACGATCAAGTCCCATATAGACGGGATCATGGGCGCGCGTACCGCCCGCTTTTTTCAACCTTATAGTGACAATATTGCTGAGCAAATGGACTGGCGGGGTGGCTGGCGAGAATTCTCCAAAGACATGCCCTCTTTCAAGGAAATGTTGGTAGCCGCCGACTCGGGCGGTATCCAACTTCGAGTACATGCGATCGGGGATCAAGCCAACGCCTTGCTCCTGGATATATTGGATACCCTCGATCACTTCAATGGGCCCAAAGATCGCCGCTTTCGCCTGGTGCACGCGCAAGTGATTAGCCCGATGGATTTCCAGCGCTTTCAAGGCCGGAACATCGTAGCAGAGGTGCAGCCCTATCACGTCACCGATGATATGCGCTGGATGGAAGAACGGATTGGCTACGAGCGCTGTAAGGGCGCCTATGCCTTCAAAACTTTGCAAGAAAATGGCTGTATCCTCTCCTTCGGTTCCGATTGGCCGGGGACCAACGCTTCCTATTATCCCATCAACCCACTCATGGGCCTCTACGCAGCCGTGACCCGCCAAACGGTGAAGGGAGAGCCAGCGGAAGGCTGGTTCCCCGAGCAACGGCTCAGCCTGGAAAAAGCCTTGCGGGCCTACACCTGGGGGGCCGCCTATGGTGCTTTTGAAGAGGATACCAAAGGCACGATCGAGGCCGGGAAACTAGCGGATTTCTCAGTAATCGATACGGATTTATTTACGACCTCTACCGATCAATGGTTAGAAGCGGGGATGGCAATGACAATTGTGGGAGGAAAGATTGTATATGAACAGGAGTAGTGGGCCTGGCCCTTTTCTTCTACAGGCTAGGCAAAGACATATAGGTATAGTAGCAAGACAGGAATTGTTGCAGTTCTTTTTCTGCCATGGGGTCGATTTCTGCCTCATTCCATTCGGCATGCTGCTCAGAAATTAGCGCTTCTAGTCTTTCTGATGGGATATATCTTTGAGCCTCTAAATAGTCATCGTAAATCTTTTGGACTTTGGCTAGAAGCTTGTCGATAATAGTTCGTTTAGTGGTCATGGTTTTTTCTGATTGGTTACCATACAAAGATGCAGGCAACTTGATTACCTTGCCCGCACTATTGTTTCAATCAAGAGGATTATTGTCTCAGCTTAGGCTTCTCTTGTTCCCCAAAGTATTCATTATCTTGACGACAACTAAGTACATCGAAAGACACCGTATGCCTGAAGATAATCACCAACGGACCATCAACGAAGACATCAAGTGGATTGATGTGGCTACTGATTGGATGGATAATAAGATTAGAATACCTGGAACGAATATCCGGTTCGGCTTGGACTTTCTGATTGGTTTGGTACCATATGTCGGAGACCTGGCCAGTTTTGCGATCTCAGGCCTGCTATTGATGGGCATGGCGCGTCACGGAGCTAGTGGTATGCTGATCCTTAAGATGATGGGTAATGTTTTGCTGGATACCGTCATTGGAGCCATACCGATTTTGGGTGATATATTTGACTTGCAATACCGAGCCAACTGGCGAAACCTGAAGCTGTTCGAAGAATTCTATGAAGCGGGAGAGCATCAAGGTAGCGGCTGCTGGGTGGTGATTTTGATCTTGATCATTTTCACCGTACTGTTCTTTGTAATGATTTACTTCCTTTGGGGGGTATTGAGAGAGGTGTGGAATTTCATTATCACCTGATCGATCTATTACATCAGCTAGAGGCTTCCTGAAGAATCTATCCATTGATGTGTCTTTTTGATATCTTCTTTCCCACCAAAAATGTTAGAGATACCAACTATTTGCAGAACGATCGCATCTTTATTGCTGGAACTAATCCTACAAATGATCACCGTTTGTGGACAGAAATCTACAATGAGGTGAATTTTCACAAATGCTTGCTGAGATTCAAAAGCCAAAATAGGGAGTAAACAACTGCTGATCAGAAACAGCTTTTTGATTTGTTGATTGTCTTTCAATAGGTTGCCAGCACCTTTGGTGTTTTTCTACGACTAAAAATCATTCGGATGAAAAAAACGCTCCTACCACTTAGTTGCCTACTTTTACCTGTTTTACTCCATGCTCAATGGAAGCAGCTCGCTGATTTTCTCCCCACACTTATTCAAGAGGCAGATATTCCGGGCTTGTCTATTGCGGTGCTGGACCAAGGCGAAGTGGCTTACGTCGGAGCCTTTGGGGTCCGTAGCCAAGATACTCGAGAACCCATTGATGAACAAACGGTTTTTGATGCTGCTTCTCTGAGCAAGCCGCTGTTTGCTTACGGTGTAATGCAACTGGTTGAGGAGGGGAAGTTTGACTTAGATCAGCCTCTATATAAATATTTGCCTTATCCGGATGCAGCATCGGATGACCGCTACAAGGCCATTACGGGAAGGATGGTGCTTAGCCATACGACCGGTTTCCCGAACTGGCGGAGAGGCGATCTAAAGATACTCTTCAAGCCGGGAGCGCACTATAGCTATTCTGGCGAAGGATTTGTCTATTTGATGAAAGTTATTGAAAAGGTCACGGGGAAATCACTGGACGACTGGGTCAGCGGATTGATGTTCAATCCCCTAGAGATGGACAGAAGCAGCTACGTATGGCAGGAGAAATTTGAAGACAACTACGCTTTTCCGCATGGGACCATCAAACAGACTTTTAAGAAGCGAAAACCCAAAGCAGGAAATACAGCCTATTCACTGCAAACCACCGCGAAGGATTATGCCCGCTTCCTACAGGCCGTTATGAATCACGAAGGCCTGCAGAAGACAACTACCCAAAAGATGCTGACTCGTCAAATAAGGGCGTCGGAACGCAATTGGAGGTCTGGCCCATTATCAGAGTCGATTGGTTGGGCATTGGGTTGGGGGACTGAGCAAACGGAACGTAGTCAATACTTCTGGCAGTGGGGTGATAACGGGCCCTTTAAAGGTTTCGTGATGTTTGACCCGGCTAGCCAGAAGGGAGTGGTTTATTTCGCCAATAGTAGCCATGGCTTGACCATCGCCCCCGCCATTTGCGAGCGTGTTTTTGGCGAAAAGCATCCCGTGTTTTCTTGGCTCAATTATGGAACCTACAATAAACCTGTAAATCAATTGGAAAAGAAGATACTCGCGGAAGGTTTTGCAAAGGCCATTCCACCTTTCCTGGACAAGAACGGAAAACATCAAGATACCTTGCAAATTTCAGAGCGGGATATGAATGCTCTCGGATATCGCTTCGTATCTCGGCGGCGCTATGAGGATGCCAAGCAGGTCTTGGGTTTGAATATGCTGGCTTTCCCATCCTCCGCCAATGCCTATGATAGCTACGGGGAGATCTGCCTTCGAACCGGTGATCGAGAAAGTGCCGCTACATACTATGCGAAGGCTGCTGCCATTGATACTAGCAACAAACAGGCTAAGGACGTGGCTCGCCAACTCACTAAACCCACTAAGGGGAATACTACCTTCACACTGGAGGCCTATTCTAATGCCAAGCTCGTTAGCGTTGCTGGCGACTTCAATGGCTGGAAGGAATTAGGCAACCTCATGCAGCGTCGCAATGGAGTATGGGTAACGAGTATTGATCTTGATCCGGGCAAGTATGAGTACAAATTTGTAGTAGATGGAGTGTGGATTATAGATCCAGCCAACCCAGCGCATGTGTACGAAGGCAACCATCATTCGGTGATTGAAGTGAAGTAGTTTCGTTCGTTTTGCAGAACGGGAATAAGGCACTACCTTTAAAGGAGTGGTAGAACCTACTACACCACTGAATAGGAAACACCCGCCATTTAAAGTCAGTATGAAATGATACCAGCCGAAGAAACCTTTGGGGGGACTTTCCCCTTCAAACCCCACTTTACGAATGCCCCTGGCTTCAAGATGCACTACGTAGATGAGGGAGAAGGAGACATTATCATCTGCCTGCACGGAGAACCTACCTGGGGGTATTTATATCGAAATTTCATTCCCAAGTTATCTCAGCATTACAGAGTAATCGTACCCGATCACATGGGGTTTGGAAAGAGTGAAACGCCGCAGGATAGGGAATATACTTTCAAAGCCCATGTGGAAAACTTAACAGCTTTTGTGGAAGACCTTGGGCTGACGGAGATCACCTTTGTCATTCAAGATTGGGGCGGCCCTTTGGCTGGCTCTTTTGCTTTGCGCAACCCGGACAAAGTCAAACGTTTCTGTTTAATGAATACCATGCTGGGTTATGGTGGCGCTGTCAGAGATATCCCGAAGTCGGCTACTGAGGTCCCCAAACTCCACGAGTCTCCCTGGTTCACCTGGGTAAGAAAAACCTATGCTGATGGCACTTATCAAGCGGTGATGCAGCACATTGGCGATAATGTGCTAAGTGTTATGAAGAAGCTTTATTTCCACAATTCAGCAGCGATTGATGAGCAGTGGATGCGTGCCTACTCCATGCCTTTTGCAACGGTAGAAGAGTCCAAAGCTGCTATTGAATTTCCCTTAGATGTGGTATTGGATCGTGTCTCTGCCTATGTGGTGGAAGGTGTGAAGATGGGGAATCTGGAAAAAGTTAGATCGAAGCCTGCCATGTTAGCCGAAGGAATGCTGGATAAGGCTATGCCTCCTGCGATGGTCATGGATGATTTCCGGCGCTTGTTTCCAAATGGGGCTATTGTGGAGATAGAAAATGCAGGCCATTTCTGCCAAGAGGATGTTCCGGAAACGCTCGTGGCACTTATCGAACAGTTTATTCAAATGACGGATTAGGAGGGAGGATGCGCTTGCGGTAAGCGGCTACGGTATGCTGCACTTAGCTGGTTTTATAGGACAGTTTAAGTGCGAGAATCTTAACCGTTCTCAAACCCTATGCTTACGAATAGGGTTTGAGAACGGAGGTTTGGGACACTCCTTTCTTTTTCCTTTCCTTACATGGGCGGCAAGTGCATATGTATGTAGTATTCTGAAAAGAAACGTTGCACTTCTTCTTCCGTCAATTGATCAATTTCCTGCTTCGACAAATTTGGATTACGCTCCCGGATTTGCGCTCTTATTGTTTCGGTGGGGTTAAAATGAAAAATCGACGTGACGGTATTGTACAATTCTCTTGCCTTTGAAAGAAAACTACTAGGGACAATGGTTTTGCTGTTCATGATGCTGCAGTTTAGTTTTTTAGATATGTTCTATACAAAGGTGGTCGGAAAAGGAGCACGATGCCTCCACTATTGTCTCAGATTGGAGGATTATTGTTTCATTTATGAGGATAAGTACGGTGAAAAGACTGATAGGCAGAACTAAAAGTTGCTAAGCTTGTTGTGAATTGGTGTGAAAATTGGAATTATAATTGGTTTTCAGAATTTTCTGCATGATTTAGAAGGCGAATCAAAATTTTAATCCGACCAAATGACTATATTTAAATCAGTTCTGTGTTTAAAATTCAGTACTTGGTCCTGTCTGCTGGCGCAAGCCAGGCAGGCTGCAAATGTCCCTTTTTTGCTTATCCTTCGTTTCAGAACCAGGCTTGATAGCGCTGCTATCAGCCAGAACCTGCGTCCCAGCTAAGCAAAAAATGAATAATTTTCGTCTCAAGCACCGAACGTTAAACATACTCGTAAAGAGGAGAGGTTGAAGGTCAGATATTTTACTCTTTTCTTCCCAAATCCACTGCTATCATCCCGTAAACACAATTCTACCTGAGAGACTAATTAGGGAGCCAAGTGTCCCATAGTATTCAGCAATCGGTAACTAGGAATACCTCAAACCAATGTTGAATACTGTTTCCTGTTGCAATTCCTAATTGTTTTATATCTAAACTCCTGCATAATGTCTACAGAACTAATAATTATCATTATCGGAACTGGATTGCTAGTCCTTGCTATTCTGGGTAGCATTTCCACTGGTGACTCCGATACTGGGCTCATCGGCACTGGCCTAAGAATACCCTTCGGGCTAGTAGGTATTTTACTATTGATTTACGGCGGCTACTCTTATGGAGCGGTCAACTTGCAAGGGCAAATTGAACAAGCGGTAGTGGGGAAGAAACTGCAAGTTAAGTTTCCTGTGGAAACGGTACAGGTGCTATCCCCGATCAAAGCGGATTCCGTCAAGTGCCGCATCTTGACGCTCGGGGTGTATCCAGAAGCAAATGAAAAGGATATTTGGGTATTGCTGAGACCTTCGGATAATCGGTATTATCCGCAGTCGGACCATACCAACACTTCCTACAAAAGAGATGGAGAATGGCAGGTGATTACAAGATTCGGGGGAGATAAAGGAGAAACGTATGATGTGATTGTTTATGAAACGGATGAGACGGCTTCCGAATTCTTCAGTTCCACGATTTCAGCGTGGAAAGAAATGGAATCCTATCCCGGGCTTGAATTGGCGAGTCTTCCTCCCACTGCAGTTGAAGTTGATCGAATTGCAGTCGCGCTAAAAGAAAATTGTAGAGGCGTACATTAGTAAGATCCACAATTGGTACGGCCTTTAGCCTGATAATTTCGGGTAACACATGCTGTTTGAGCCAATTCCTCTTTTCCGAGTTGTACAATTGAGCTTATACACACCTTGAGAGTTAGGGGATGATATCATTCCCTAACTTTCCGGCCTTCCTTCTCTGATAAGTTTTGTGGTTGGCGTTTTAGCTTGAAGTATTGTGCTTAATAAGGAGCAGGACTTTTGACTAAAAGGATGACTTAAAAACAAAAAAATCGGCAGAGAACTCCCATCTTTAGGCTATGAATGCAGCAATTGAGCGTATCGAGTTAGCAGCTGGATATTCGATTTCTAGGGTGTTGAAAGGGGGATGGCATCTAGCCGGTGGGCATGGAGCCGTTGATACCATGCAAGCCATTGAAGATATGAAGGCTTTTGTGGAAGCAGGGATTACCACTTTTGACTGTGCGGATATCTACACAGGAGTGGAGGAGTTGATCGGGCAATTCTTAAAACGCTATAAAGCGGCTTTTCGATCTGGGGATTTGGCACCCGTACAAATTCACACCAAGTACGTACCTGATTTTGACAAATTAGACAACTTATGGAAAGTAGACACAGAAGCTATTATCGATCGATCTTTGCAAAGATTAGGAGTAGCACAATTGGATTTGGTCCAATTTCATTGGTGGGATTTCAATACTCCAGGTTACGTCGAGGCAGCTCTACACCTATCGGATCTACAGCAGGCTGGTAAAATCAGAAATATTGGCGTAACCAATTTTGATGGGGCGCACGTGAAGGAGCTTGTGGAAGCCGGCGTAAAGATTGTTTCCAATCAAGTTCAATATTCCATCCTGGATCGCCGCCCGGAAGTCGATCTAGCGGCCTTCCAGCAAAAACATAAGATCTCTTTCTTGAATTACGGTAGCATTGCCGGAGGCTTTCTCACCGACCGCTATCTACATGCCCCCGCTCCCAGCCCTCCCTACGAAAATCGCTCGCTGACTAAGTATCGACTGGTTATTGAGGAAAACGGAAATTGGGACTACTTTCAGGCTATGCTAGTTCTATTAAGGTCTATCGCCGATAAATATGAGGTGGGAGTCGCGGAAGTCGCAGCACGTTGGGGCTTACAATCTCCCATGGTAGCAGGGGTGATCATTGGAGCTCGTAATCAAAGGCATTTACAAAAATTGAAGAAGCTGTCGGGCTTTTCTCTAGATGAGGCAGACCTAAAAGCCATTCGGCAGCTCATCTCTCAGGCCAAGGGACCTTCCGGGCCTGTTTTTGACTTGGAACGAGATAAGGCAGGTAAGCATGGTCGAATTATGAAGTACAATTTGAACGAAAAGTAGTTATAATTAATAATGTTGAATGGATGATGTATAGTGTTTAATGATGAAACTTACAGAGACAAAAATAGAGACGAAACTATCTTTTCATGGAGGACTATGGGGCGCAATATTGCCCTTCTTTATTTTCACCTCAGGAGTGATTGCGATTGCGTTATCCGGTGCGCCAGATGAGCGAGGTTTTTGGCCAGTACTTTTATTGGCGATGGGGGTGGGGCTACTCCTTGTTAAGGATAAAACCACTTACAGTGAGGTGGTAATCGCAGGCATGTCTCAATCCATTGTGATGATCATGATCACGGCTTGGATGTTGGCATCCATTATCGGGGTTTTGATGGCCAATACAGGTTTTGTGGAGGCCTTGACTTGGCTATCCAGTCAAATGCATCTATCCGGAGGAAGTTTTGTCATAGCCAGCTTCATTATCTGTAGTCTTGTGGCACTATCTACCGGCTCCAGTTTCGCTACCATTTTGATCTGCGGTCCTATTCTTTATCCGGCAGGTGGCTTGCTCGGGGCTCCCTTAGCGCTCTTGGCCGGTTCTATCCTGGCAGGCGCCACCCTTGGCGACTTTATCGCGCCGATCTCTGATACTACTATAGCAAGTGCGCTAAGCCAAAAGGCGGACATAGGTAAGACGGTGAAAAGCCGCATAAAATACATTCTTCCAGCAGCGTTGATTGCCTTGCTGGCCTTCGGCATCGTAGGCCTAGTTTTGCCAGTGGAAAGTACTTCCGCCGGTCAGGAATTGCTTGGGAACCCAAAGGGGTTACCAATGCTACTGGTACCCATCTTCATCATCTATCTGTTTCTAAAAGGAAAGCATCTATTGCATGGACTCTTACTTGGGCTATGGTTTGGCATTGCGCTGGGCTTAGTACTCGGCCTTTTGCCCTTTGAAAAACTCTTTAGCCTGGATTTAGAGAATTTTACGGCAAAAAGCCTCATTGTTGATGGAATTAACCGCGCTGTTGGCATTAGCTTCTTTACGATCCTCTTAATGGGGCTAGTGGCCACCTTGAAAGCCAGCGGCCTGGTTGACCGTTTGATGGAATATGCCTCTGAAAGAACCAATAACACCTTTCAGGCCGAAGCTTGGATGGCGGGCGCCGTAGGCGCTGCTGTTCTCTTGACGACGCATAGTATCGTGGCTATCCTCATGGTGTCTGAATTCGCTAATCGTACTGGAGAGGATCAGGATATTTCTCCTAAAAGAAGAGCCAATGTACTCAGCATGGTCGTTTGTGTTTTCCCTTTTCTATTGCCGTACTTTATTCCGGTAATCCTAATGGCCAATACGACCTTGTCCGGAGCGGAATTCGATTTACCTTCCGTATCTCCCCTAAATGCGGGGCTATATAATTTCATTGGCTGGGGGATCGCCCTCGTTGCGATAGCTTCTATCTTTTTTGGCTACGGCCGTGCAGGAGATAATAGGTAGACTACTGAATAATTGCTCAGCGCGGCGGCAAAACTTCCGAAGTTTGACCGCTTGGGTTGGTCGGAATCATATGATTCTAGTTTTTTGAACTCTACGATTTTGGGGTGTTATTTCGATAGGCAGGGCATATACTCCGTACCCAAGAGCACCGATTTACCTGGATTCATGGCTTGGTATATTTAACCCCTAGCGGGGTTTTTCGCACCAAGGTTACTTAGGCAGTAGTAGTCAGTACAAGCGCTTGTCACAGCGTGACAACATATGCGTAGCCAGATATACGGGCGGGGTTTTAATTCAGTGTCGGCATGGAGATATTCAAGTGAAATTAATTCGTACTTTTTTCTGTGATAAAACAGTACCAAAAAATCCAGGCTTTATT
>JAHQWA010000301.1 GCA_019634045.1 Saprospiraceae bacterium | reverse complement strand
CTGTCTTTTTCTGATCATAGCTTCTTTCCAATTTGGGCACGATATAAGCACGACTCTCCCCGCCATTGTTGAGTGGTTTATACCAACAATCCCATGCATTTGATACATGATTCCTAATACATAACAATCTGTGATCTATTACTAATTCACATATGCCTAAAGCGCACAGTATTAGTAAGGAATGAGGGGTAGAGCGCTGTTCGTTCTTGCAAAGAAAACTGAATTTACCTAAGTTTGCAAACAGGTCCTTATTTAGTTAATAACGATTTTTGCCATATATCTGTCGTAATTGGCATTAGATTAAAGGCGCGCGTGCTTTCGTTCGTAAAAAATGGTAATTTTTCCTGTATTACGGTAATTCTATGCTATGAAGATTAAAATTCTACTCTTATTGGGGGGTATATACCTATCTAGTCCTATCATGGCGCAAGGTTTGCAGATCCAGGATAAACCTTTGCCCTGCATCGAAAAGACCTTCTCGGTAGTCGTCCATATACCTAAAGATACGCTGGGGGATATCTATATCCGGGAAGATCAGGTCCAGGATGCTATTGACACCATGAATGTCTATTTTGCTCCCATCTGCGCGCGCTTCGAGCTCTGTGAATTCAATGTTATTGAGAATTTCCAATATTCTATTCCCGCCAATACCAATGAATGGGAGCAGATGAAGGTGAAATACCAGCAGAATAACCGGATCAATGTCTTCATTGTCTTAAGCATTCCTTGGGTGCCATTCGACTGTGGATATACGGATCTGGGCGGACTGGAATTTCCCCAACGCGATGCGCTAATGCTTAAATTGATCTGTCTGACGGACTTGCCTAAATCCCTTAGCCATGAGATGGGGCATTACTTTGGCTTGCTAGATACTTATGGAACGGAGAATACACCTCCGGAACTAGTGGATGGCAGCAATTGTGAAACGGCAGGCGACCTCATCTGCGACACCCCCGCTGATCCTTTTGTGCCAGGAGATACCTTAAGCCCCAAATATTTGCATGCTGATATTCCTTGTCGGTTTGTTTTTGAAGGGGAGGACCCTGCTGGACAATACTATACACCCGATGTCGGAAATATGATGACTCTATACCCCGATACCTGTCGCTGTGGCTTTACCCAACAACAATTCCATAAAATGGTGGATATATATCGGACGTCTATGGGGTCTTGGTAGGCCTAAGTAGAAGGGGCGAATCAATCAAATCGCAATAAATCTTCACGAATTTCCCAAATGACCATGGCTTGACCGTAACTGTCGGGGTCATTTCGCGTCTCAATTACTTGACGGAGCTTATTTTTACATTCGTGGCAACGGCCTTCAATGTAAATGTTACCTTGGCGGTCCAACCAGATCTCTCGAATATGGATGGGGTTGGTTCCTGGTGGGCTACAGGAGTTACAGTACACATTATCAACGAGTTTGCCGAAATGGGTATTAAAGAGCTCTTTGCCCAATATTAACTCAACATCTTCCAACTTGATTGGTATCCTGCTGGAACTACTACTCATAGCTCAATGTGCTTATTGGCCTTACAGTATGGGAAGCTGATCCACTGACTGCTGTAATTTTGATAAATCTTTATCCTTCTTGAATGAAACTATCGCAACGATTTTCTCTTTTTTTATTTCTTCTATTGCTGAGCAGTTGTAACCGAGACGCTTTAGTGAAACTCAAAAGTGGTATGACACTTACGAGTTCTGCGACGGTAGCTGAGGCTATCTATCAATTTCCTGCGGCGGATGCTTTGGATATGCCGGTCTTGTCTGTTAAAGGCGAAAATGTAGTACTAGATTTTAACGGGGCAACTTTGGATAGTGGGATGGATCCTACCCGACCGGATGCTTTCACGGGGCTTGGTTTGTTAATTAAGGGCAGCAACAAAATTACAATTAAAAACCTGAATATAAAAGGATACAAAGTCGCACTGCTGGCAGAAGAGGTCGATAGTTTGGAAATCATAAATTGTAATTTCAGCTATAACTATCGCCCCAAATTGTACAGCCAATGGGATCGAGAGGATTTTGCGGATTGGTTGAGTTACCACAATAATGAAGCGGATGAATGGCTGCGCTACGGGGCGGGTGTATATCTCAAAAACTGCGATCACGCCACTCTTAAAGAGGTGGTCATTCAACAAGGGCAAAATGGCATTTTGCTCAATAATTGTAATCAAGGCCTATTCTATAACAATTCAATTCAATTCAACTCTGGTTTAGGAATCGGCTTGTACCGGTCTAGCGGCAACCGGGTCATGCACAATCGCTTGGATTGGAATGTGCGCGGCTATAGTCACGGCAAATATCAGCGAGGACAAGATTCTGCTGGTATCCTTTGCTATGAGCAAAGCCACGAAAATACCTTTGCTTACAACTCTGCGACCCATTCTGGAGACGGCTTCTTCCTGTGGGCAGGTCAAACGACCATGGATACGGGAGAAGGGGGATGCAATGATAACTTGATCTATGGCAATGACTTCTCTCAAGCCCCCACGAATGGGGTAGAAATTACCTTCAGCCGCAACCGAGTGATCAATAATGTGATGGAGGAATGTCGCTATGGAGTTTGGGGAGGGTATAGCTACGAGTCGGCGATCGCCGGTAACCAGATCATGGATTGTGACTTCGGCGTAGCGATAGAGCATGGGCAGAACAATCGCATCGAAAGAAATCGTTTCCATGCGGTACAAACGGGGGTGCAGGTATGGGAACGCGATCGGCAGCCCTCGGACTGGGGATATGCGAAAGCTCGTAAGGTAGATAGCAAAGACTATTTAATTAAAGATAATCTCTTTTCCAATGTGGAAACGCCCTTGAAGATTGCTGGATCGGATTCCGTTGCAGTAGTAGGAAATATTCTGCTGGATTATGAGCAATTGCTGCAAGAAGATAAACCCAACCCGGCCCTTCGCTTAGCAGACAATAAAGTTTTCGATGGTGAAGGCTGGGGGAGTGCTGGCCGTTTTGCTGGACAAAATGAAGTGTTGTCTAGCGGGGCCGTGGATACGAATCATGTGTTACTAGGGGCCTATGATTTTATGCCTCCTCCTTTGTTGGATGGAATCGATGCGATTCTACCGGAGGATCATCCTAGAGGACGGCAGTACATCTTGATGAATGAGTGGGGGCCCTATAATTTTCAATATCCCAGTATTTGGCTCAGGGAAATCAACGAAGAGGAATACATCTTTCTGTTAATGGGCCCCAAAGGCAATTGGAAAGCCGTAGATGGCTCCGGCCTATCTGGCCTCAATCCGAAAACCGGTACTTTCCCGGCTACCTTCAAGGTGCGCCGCGACCAGAATAATCCCGACTTTTCCATCCAGTTTGAATTTATCGGGGAGGCTTTCACCGATCAGTTTGGACAGGCGGTGGCCAAAGGAACGGTCGTTCCCTTTGCTTTCCGTCGGTTTGAAAAGCCCCTCAATTGGACTATCTCCTGGTATGCCTATGATCCACCCAGGGATGAAGAAGGGCAGTACCCTTCCTTTGAGGATATGGTCAAGGAGGAACCCCTGGCACAGGAGCAAAAGGAGCAGCTGATCTACCACTGGTGGGGCGCTCCGCAGGAGGGCCTGCCTGCCGACTACTTTGCCACTCTCGCCACGGCCGAGCCTTCTTTCACCCCAGGAACCTATCGGATCGCGATTAGCAGCGATGATGGACTCCGGTTCTATATCGATGAGGAACTCAAAATCGATCATTGGCAAGCTCATGAATCAGCCGTTAAGGAAATTGAGGTACCCCTGGAGGGGCAGCATCGTTTTCGCGTGGAGCATTATGATGTGACGGGCTTATCTGCGATTGATTTTCGTATCGAAAAAATCACTTCTACCGAAAGCCTGTAGAAGGGCACACATTTGCTGGGAAACTCTACAGCCCCACAATATGATAGGTTGTACCTACGGCATCTGAAACCCCACCATGATCATGGCTAAATATGTGTAATTCGTCTTGCGCTACGCCGATATCACATAGGAATCCCATGTACCTAGCCACCGGGATAAGCCCAAATTTTCACGTTATTAAATACAGCAGCAGCTTGAGCTACCTAATCCGAAGCCGATAGCAGCTGCTTGAGCGAAAAGAAATGCATGCTGTAGGCTGTAGTAACCAAGATGCTGGGAAGCCAAATGAAAGGGAATTGAGCAACGATCCGGTTTGCAGGTTCATTCATGAAATAGCGAAAGGGGGTCGGAAAAGAAAAGATGGCGATCGTCACGATGGTGAAAACCAATATGATGCCCATGATATTATAGGCAATAGCAACCCACTTGGGCCAACGGGCTTTGGTAAAGCAGAAATAGGCTACTACCGGTGCCAGCAATCCCGATAAGACATCATAGTTCATACCTTCAAAGGTCATTTGTACGGGCAGTAATTCCTGTACAAAAAGTAGCCAAATGAGGATTTCTACGATAATCCGAAAGCTTTGAAGATAGATTAATCGTTCAGGGGGAATCTGTCGCAGGATTTCTGCTAGGGTCCGTGAAAATAGACTCAGTCCCAGGGCTGTAAGCAAAGGAATCAGAAGTACGAGGAAAAGCCTGGGAGGGATAGCATCAAAGTTGGCGAAGAACTGACTCCAGGCCAGTAGGCTGATCAAGCCCGTCCAGCCAATAACTGCGACAATGAATCCCCGCTTGATTCTTTGCTGCTGCTTGGGTCCCAAGGTGGTTTTAGGCAAGGCAAGGTTCAATTGTCGATAAATATAGAGTACACAAAGAACAGAGAGGGCTATAAATCCGAATTGCGTTAGTTGAAACATAGAATCTTTTTGCTACAAAACTGCGGGAAAGAAGGGTTTTTCGCGTTGACCAAAATTGCTATTTTCTCACCATATCACGAAAAGGAGTAGGATAAATACCCGTTTTTTGATAGAACAAGCGACTGAAGGAACTGGTGTTTTCCAGACCGATACTATGGGCAATCAGGTGGATAGGCCAGTCTGTATGTTGGAGCCACTCCTTGGCTTTTTGCAGGCGCACTTGGGTGATGAACTGATGCGGACTTTGTCCGAAGGCGACTTTGAACAGCCGAAGGAAATGAAACTTTGAGAATAAAGCACATTGGGCTAGCTCCTCTAGACTTAAGGGCTGGTCAAATTGGGCATAAATTAAGTCGACGGCAAGGCTAAGTCGCCGGAAGATTTCTTCGCGACTAGAAGTCTTCATGACGGGTAGTTGTTCCATGCTGGTAAAATCCTGTTGGCTAAGGGTGAGGATATTACAAAGAATGGCATACAACTGCTCTTCGAGCCATAGTGGATCGATAAAGCCTGTTCTTTCCTGTGCTCGTATGCCCAGGATTAATTGATGGAGCTGTGGATTTTGTGGGTATAAGCGATTGTAGACATAGTAGGGCCTGGTCTTTGTGCGCCAGTTTTGATCCAATGCTTGTGGGAACCGGCAACTCTCCAGAATCTCTTCTAGGAATTGCTCGCCAAAGTGTATGTTGAAGGTTTCTGCGGAGGCAGGGATTTCAAGATCGTAGGTTTGACTGGCATTGGTGAGAAAGAAGAAACCAGGGCGCAGTGCCACACTTTTGCTAGCCACACTAACCCGACTTTGGCCATTTACATTGTAGAAGAGTGAAAAAGGTCCCTTCACGCCACCTCGGAAATCAGCTCGGGATTTGACATTTAGTAGTACGGTCGGCCAACCAACAGCTTGGCTAGACCCCGGCTTGATCGGAGGGGCGAAGCGTCTGTCTATTTGCTTTTTCAGCCAGACAATATCGGGAAAGTCGTGTCTTATAATCATGGCTATTAGCTTATATACAGTAGCTTATGGTCATTGGTTGAGCTTTCGTCCACTTAAATTTACCGTTCATAATCTCTCACCAACAATAATTTGGTGTCTATTGGACATACTATAATAAAGAATGTTATATTAGCCCCGAAGTTCTTACTATGAGAAAGCAAACCTTTTCCGAAAGCGCTAGCTTTCTTTCAAAGAGCTCCGAAATCCAATATTAATAATCCTTAATTGGTACGGCTTGACGCAAAGGGGTATAAGTATGATTGGCCATCTGGCTACTCCTCGTATCCTCCAGCGATGCAAGTACATCTAATTACGAACCAAATTCTTTTCCTATGCCTTTTGAAATTTTTCAAAGCGAAAAGTCCGGAAAATATTACTTCCGCTTAAAGGCCACGAATGGCCAAGTCATCCTAGCTAGCGAAGCTTACGAGAAAAAAGCTGGAGCTGAGAATGGCATCCAGTCTGTGATCAAGAACGCACCCAATGATGATCGCTTCGAGAGAAAAGAGTCTAAGAACGGAGATCCTTATTTCACTTTAAAAGCTGCTAACGGCCAAGCTATTGGCAAGAGCGAAATGTACAGCTCTAAAGCAGCTATGGAAAAAGGAGTACAGTCTGTTAAGAACAATGCCGTTGCTAAGACAGCGATTAAAGACTTATCTGCCTAGTTTGTATAGTTTTGTATGCCTCTAGGGCGTGATCTTGGCAGTGCTCGCATTCAATAGGCGCCTTTTGCCATGCATACCCACCGCATACATTTGATTATACTCAATTAACAATGCCTGTTGATGTTCCTCGCCCATATTGTGAGGAACATCAATCGCAATTACCCGCCCGTCATACAATTGGCTAATCTCATTAACGGGCGTATGTCCTACCACAATGTTTCTGGCTTCATAGAAATCCAAAGATTTAGCCACCTTCTCACTATTCGTTTTCTTCTGCACGTAACCTCTGTACCACAATATTCCTTTCGAAGTATTAAAAATGGCTTTAGCCGCGTCATCGTTCCGCACCCGAACCGGGTCCGCGTCTATATATTTGCGGGTGAGGTCATTTACGCGTTTGATACTAAGCTGTCGTTTGGCAAAATCCTGAGAAATACCGCCATGGCAAAATAGCGTCTCTCCAATTTTGACCATGGTATTCTTTGTACGTAGCCATTCGCCTAAAATGCTGTTGGGAGCATATAGGTGAGCATATTGCAAATTGAATAAGCTAGCGTGTACGAAGTACTTCGGTTCTACGTAACGAAAATCGCCTCGCAAATTCATCGTCTCGTGATTGCCCAAAATAAAGTGAACTCTACCCCCAGCTTTTTCCGCCTCTGCTTCTAGCTTATACACCAGCCAAAGGGCCTCGGTTACCTGTGGACCTCTATCAAAAAAATCTCCGACGAGAACCAGGTGTCCTCTCCCATAAGTCCATTCATAGTCATCATTGATGACCTCATTCCCTTTTAGTAGATTGGCAAAGGCATCAAAATTTCCCTCAATATCAGATATGGCCAACAACTTTTCAGGGCTTGCAAATTCAGCCGGTACCGGTTCAGGTTTCTTACGGATGTTGAAGCTGAATAATTCCTCCCCGTCTTTGTCATGGCATTTCCATACTTTATTGTAGTAGAAGGGCCCTTCCAAGGCTGCAGTTACCGTACGTATTTTGTTTTTCTTGGACTTGACAATTTGTAGGTGAGCTAACCTATTGCCCTCCTGGCGGAAAAGAAAAGGACCGTCAGGCTCTGCTAAGCTATGGCCATCCGTGCGGATCAGGTGGTTGAATAACGGGAAGTTTTCATTTTCTAGCGCAAGATCAAAGGTGTTACGCTGTAACGCATCTTGGTGCATCGGATCGGCTCCAGAACGCAACAGCATTTTTGCCGCATGATTTTGTGAATAGGCGGTAGCCAGCATCAAGGGCGTTTCTTTTCCAGAACAGCTTTGGTCCACATTTGCCCCCGCCCTCAACAATACTTTCAGTAGGGGGATATTGCCTGTCTTTGCTGCTGCTGATAACAAGGATAAGTCCTCATGGCAAGCATTCATATCGTGCTTAGCCAAATAAGCGTACCATACGTCCTTGTCTTCGCTTTCAACGACTTCTTGGAAGGTTTGCGCATTTACAACCGTAAAAGATACCACCAGCCATAGGCTGCTGAGCATGAGAGTTCGATACATAATAGCCATTTAGTGAGAGAGATCAGGGCTATAGTAATTTTTTCACAACTAATCTTACTAACGGATCCCTGGTATAATGACCGCTGTTAAGCTGCCTTATACTGGGCGGAAGTAATTACTAAACAAAATTAGGGATGCTCGGGAATTTGCCCTTTATTCTTGCTGCGGTTTCTTATAAAAAGAAACGTTTCTATCACAAAGATAGTTGAATTCAAATAAAAATGTGCTTTTACCGTCTTACTAGACCGCAATTTCTTGAGGCGTACCCAAATAGGTGAGGGGAAAGCTATCGTCTTGGTGAGGGGCTTCGTTTCCTGCCTTTGCGTAATTCCGGTGCTATTTTTCGCAGACTTTCTACATTGTGGGCGGCAGCAAAAACATCTAGATAGGGTAGGGCCGTTTTCATCCCTGTTACTTCTGCTTGGTAACCAGGACTGCCAGCCAATGGATTCAGCCAGATGACCCGCCCGGCTGCCTTGTGCAAGCGGCGCATGGCTGATTCCAAGACCGCTGGATCACCAGTGTCCCAGCCATCACTGAGAATTAGAACAATCGTCTTTTTATCCAACATCCCGTGGCCATGTAGGTCGATAAAACTGGAAAGGCATTGCCCAATTTTAGTGCCACCGGACCAATGCGGTATCCGATCTGAGATGATCTCAAATGCTCGTTCGAACTCATATTCCTGTAGGAATTCACTGACCTTATGCAATGCCGTGCTGAATACAAAGGTGTCAATTCGGTCATTGGCATTCTGGAAGGCATAGATGAAGTGGATCAAAAAGCGGCTGTATAGATCCATAGATTTGCTCACATCGCAGAGCAATACCAGCCGCAATTTCTTATCCTTCTTTTGACTAAACAAAAACTTGTGGATACTACCACCCCGCCTCAGATTGAATTGCATCGTCCGTTTTAGATCTAAGCGGCGAGTAAGCTTGGAGGCCTTGTTGAGACGACTCTTTTTCCTGCTAATGGAACGAGCTATCTGCTGAAGCATCCGCATGACTAAGCGCATCTCTTCGTCCGTCATAGCGGAGAAATCCTTTTTGGTAATCACCTCTTGCGCGCTATACGAAGCAATGGCTCCTTCGTCCTCGTTCTCTTTGCCTTCTCCGTACAACCAGCTTTTTAGCGCTTGGAAGGATTCCTGCTTACTTTTCTGGTTGGCGCCGCGATTCGACCAGCCTTGCGGTTTTTCCTCGGTTTTGGCATCTACAGCCTTTTCCAGCTCTTTCCAGTAGCGATCAAAGTGTTCATCAAATTGTTCCTGTTGGATTCGACTGCGAGCGAGCAGCGACTTTAAGGCGAGCCGAAAGGTGTCCTGGTCGCCAATTGGGATGTAGGCAAGACTCCGCAAAGCGTCGGCCTCTTCTTCCGGGCCGATTCGGTAGTCCTTACTCCGCAAAAAGCGACAAAATTGCACAATGTTGGCGCTTAGCTCCAGCTGTCTTCTGATAAGTGGCTCTGACATGCGCTAGAATCGTTTGTTCACTCCAACCTTTTCAAATAACTCGGAAAGGGAGTCCTGCACCTGGCGCATATCCTGCCAATCTTTTAGGACGACCCCTAAGGTGTCTTCAACCACTGCTTTATCTAGGTGGGTGAAATGCAAGGAGGCAAGGGCTGTGGCCCAGTCGAGCGTTTCAGCTACGCCTGGCGCTTTTTCTAGCTTAAGTTGCCGTAGCTCCTGCATGAATTGACAGACTTGAACCCCTAGCGTAGGATCGATATCGGGCACCTTATTCTTAACGATGGCCAGCTCTTTTTCAAAACTGGGGTAGGATACCCACAAGTAGAGACATCGACGACGTAAGGCTTCGGAAAGTTCTCGTACGCGGTTGCCCGTAATGATCACATGTGGTTTATGTTTGGCTTTAATCGTTCCAATTTCTGGAATAGTGACTTGCCAGTCCGATAAAACTTCCAATAAGAAACTTTCGAATTCCTCATCGGCTCGATCTACCTCATCGATCAGCAAAACGGGACTCGTCTCCTGCGTGATGGCCTGGAGAATGGGTCTTTTAAGTAGAAAAGTATCACTAAAGATGCTCTGCTGCAAATCGGCCGATCCTCTCTGCTGACCTTCTTCCATTTTGAGGTAGAGCAGCTGATGCTGGTAGTTCCACTCATAGAGTGCATGGGTAGCATCTAGACCTTCGTAACACTGTAGTCGGATAAGGTTAGTATTGAGTGCGTTGGCCATCACCTTGGCAATTTCAGTCTTACCTACTCCAGCCGGCCCCTCTACCAATAGGGGTTTGCCTAATCTCATCGCCAAGAAAATGGACATCGCAATGGATCGATCCGCAATGTATCCTTGCGCTTCGAGCATTGCTTCTATATCAGATAGTTCTTTAGACATAAGTGAAATAGAGAAGAGGCGGCTTTGGGGCCGCCTCTGTTATCAATTTTGTGCGTGTCCCATGTCGAAACACGAAATCTTAGTAAAGGTTGAACTAAGCATTAGCCATGGCCGCGCGGACGGCTCTTTCGGCAAATACCTTCGCCAAGTGCTGTCGGTATTCCGAGGAGGCAAAATGGTCTCCCATAATATCGGCATCACTAGCGGCTAGTGCACAAGCTGCAGCTATGGTCTCGTCGTTCAGCGTTTGATTCTCTAGCGCGGCACTCACCTTCTCGTCAAAGAAGGCCGTGTCAGCAACGCCAGTGAAGGCCACTCTAGCGGAAGTGCAGAAATTATCCTTCATTTCAAGGATGGCTGCACAACCTACTATAGCAAAACGAGATGCAGGTTGGAAAAACTTAGCGTAAGCGCTGCCTGAGGTGCCAGGTGTCTTAGGAACGTGAATGGCCACGATTACCTCGCCATCTTCCAGCGCTGTTTCGTAGATCCCCGTGAAGAAATCGGCTGCAGCAACAGTCCGGCTGCCTCCACCGCCCATCACCTCAATGCTCGAATTGCAAGCAATTAGGGCGGCGGGCCAGTCGGCAGCAGGGTCAGCGTGCGCGATACTACCACCGATGGTTCCTTTATTGCGAATTTGAACATCTCCGATCACGCCGGCTGTCTCCGCTAAAATCGGAGCGGAACTAGCTACTTCTGCTGATTTGGCAATAGCGCCGTGCGTCGTATTGGCACCGATGACCAAGTTCCGGCCATCGTCTTTGATGCCGCTTAGTTCGGATATGCCGCTGATGTCTATGAGTATACCTGGTTGATTCAAGCGAAGCTTCATGGCGGGTATTAAACTATGCCCACCTGCCAAGATCTTGGCATCCATGCCGTGCTCCTTAAGCAAGCCAACGGCTTCAGCCACCGAAGATGCTTTGTGATAATCAAATGATGCAGGAATCATTATATTTAGATTAATCGTTTTTTAAAAAAGGTTAAGTCCAATGGCTTAGCTATTCATAGCTCTCCATACACTTTCTGAAGTCAAAGGCATGGATAAATTCTTCACTCCAAAAGGAGATAAAGCATCCATGACAGCATTGACTACCGCTGGTGTAGAACCAATAGCTCCGGCCTCACCTGCTCCTTTCACGCCTAGTGGGTTGTGTGGGCATGGTGTAGTGGTTCGATCCGTTTCAATCATCGGAATATCATCAGCACGAGGCATGGCATAATCCATGTAAGAGCCGGTGATCAACTGACCGTCTTCGTCGTAGTAGGCATGCTCAAACATGGCCTGACCTACACCCTGAACAACTCCTCCATGGATTTGTCCATCCACGATCATTGGATTAATCACATTTCCGACATCATCTACCGCAATAAAGCGCTTCAGGCTGACTTTACCGGTATCCTTGTCCACCTCTACAATGGCTATGTGAGCTCCAAAGGGATAGGTAAAGTTGGTTGGATCATAGAAGCTGGAGAAATCCAATCCGGGTTCTAAACCCGCTGGATAGTCGTGAGGAACGTAGGCCGTCAAGGATACATCAGCAAAGCCAATGGATTTATCCGTACCTTTTACTGTCCATTTACCTTCAGCAAACTCAAGATCTTCTTCGGCGGCCTCTAGCTTATGAGCTGCGATTTTAGTACCCTTTTCAATTACTTTTTCAATACTCTTCACCAACGCACTACCTCCTACAGCTAAACTTCGGGAACCGTAGGTACCCATACCGAATGCTACGGAATCCGAATCACCGTGAACGATGTCTACGTCTTCCAAGGGAATGCCGAATTTATCGGCAACCACCTGAGCGAAGGTTGTTTCGTGGCCCTGCCCATGGGAGTGAGCCCCGGTATAGACGCTAACCTTGCCCGTAGGCTGTACGCGCACTTGGCTTACTTCAAAGAGTCCAGCACGTGCACCTAGGGCACCTACTACAGCCGATGGTGCAATACCACAAGCTTCAATGTAAGTAGAGAAGCCAATGCCGAGCAGTTTGCCATTTTCTCTGGCAGCGGCTTGTTCTTTACGGAAATCTTCGTAGCCGACCATCTCCAAAGCCCGATGCAAAACGGGATGATAGTTTCCACTATCATACTGCAAGGCCACATTGGTTACATAGCCTTCCTCATCTATACCGTTGAAGGCAGGGATAAAGTTTTGTAAACGAAGTTCGGCTGGATCACGACCCATTTCTAGGGCTGCGGTATCTAGCATCCTCTCCAAGAGGTAAGTAGCTTCTGGACGCCCAGCCCCTCGATAAGCATCTACCGCGCTAGTATGCGTAAAGGTAGCTACGACATCAATATGAATCTTGGGCGTAGTATATAATCCTTGTAATAAAGTACCGTGCAAATAGGTTGGTACAGCAGGAGCAAAAGTGGAAAGATAACCACCCATAGCCGCATATGTCTTGATGCGCAGACCGGTAATTTTACCATCTGCATCAAATCCCATTTCAGCCTTGGTTACGTGATCCCGCCCGTGTGCATCGGTCAAGAACGCTTCGCTACGGTCTGCCGTCCATTTTACGGGTCTGCCGATTTGCTTGGAGATCCAAGTCACCAATGCCTCTTCTGCATAATGGAAGATCTTACTTCCAAATCCACCTCCAACATCTTTACTTACCACCCGCACTTTATGCTCAGGAATACCTAAAACGAAAGCACAAATCAACAAACGAATGAGGTGTGGATTTTGGGTGCTGGTGTACAAGGTATATTTATCATATGCCGCATCATAATCACCAATATAACTTCGCGGCTCGATGGCATTAGGCGCTACTCTTTGGTTAGCAAACTCCAAGGTAGTAACGTGTGCAGAACTTGCTATCGCTGCATCCACTTCCTCCTTCGGGTTACCCAATTCCCAATCAAAGCAAATGTTGTTGGGGGCATCTTCGTGTACTAAAGGAGCACCATCTTCCGCCGCTTTCTTAGGATCGACGACAGCATCTAGTTCGTCATAATCTACTTCTATGAGATCCACTGCATCGCGAGCAGCCTCTTTGGATTCTGCAATGACTACGGCAACCGCATCACCGGCATGGCGAGCCTTATTGACCACCAAGAGCGGGTGCTTCGGCTCTTTCATGGTCTCACCATTCTTGAAGTTAACCTGCCATCCGCAGGGTACTCCATTTACTTCGGCTACGTCAGCACCTGTAAAAATGGCTACTACACCGGGGTGCTTCAGCGCTTCGGCAGTATCAACGCTTAAAATTTTGGCGTGTGCATAGGGACTACGCACAAAGTGAGCGTAGGTCATATTGGGTAAGACAATATCATCGGTATATTGGCCCTTGCCGGTAATGAACCGCTTGTCTTCTACCCGCTTTACGGATTTTCCAATCATCTTTGTCATGATACTACCTCCTTTTTATTGATTTTATTAGCCGCATATTGGATAGACTTGACAATATTGTGATATCCTGTGCATCGGCAGAAATTACCTTCTAGGGCATGTCTGATCTCTTGTTCACTCGGGTCAGGGTTGTTGCTCAATAGGTCAGCAGCCGTCATGATCATGCCTGGCGTGCAAAATCCGCACTGAAGACCGTGTTCTTCCCGAAATCCTTCTTGTAAGGGATGTAAAGTACCATTTTCGGCAAGTCCCTCAATGGTGGTAATGTTGGCTCCGTCGGCTTGAACAGCCAATAGGGAACAGCATTTCACTGCTTGCCCATCCATCAAGATAGTGCAAGAACCACAACTACTAGTATCACAACCTACGTGCGTGCCCGTGAGGCGCAACGTATCCCGTAGGTAGTGTACCAGCAAGGTCCTAGGCTCCACTTCGTGGCTGTAGGCTTTGCCGTTAACGGTTAGGTTAATTTGTTTTTTCATTTCGGTATAAGTAATTTATGGTTGAAGGTATTATGGAATTGTTATACAGGTGGTGTGTCTGCTGCCGGGGTGGTGGAAGCATTACCAGCCGTGGGACTGGCTCCGTCGTCCGAAGAACCCGTAGCCAGTTCGGCCTCCAGCGCTTTGAAGAATTGCTTGGCCAAGGTTTTCACGACGCCTCCAATGACACGCTGACCGGTTCTGGCGAGAACCCCCGAGAGCTTAGCTTTGCCCTCGTATTTTACGGTGGTTTCTTCTCCAGATTGGGGTAGAATATTCAGCTTCACTTCAGCGGTCGCATTGCCAATTTTACTCTTCTGCTTTAAAACGAGCGTGAAACCTTCTGGCTCCTTTTTGTCTTTAATGGAGAGGTCGCCCTTGAACGAGCCCTGGACTGGGCCGATCTTGATTTCGGAGGTGGCGATGTATTGATCGGGGGCGGTTTCTTCCAGGTGCTTAACCCCAGGAGTGATCTTAGCGAGTGTTTCAGTGTCTAATAATTTTTCCCAAAGAGTAGCTGGACTAGCTTTGAGTAGGTAATCTCCTTCTATCTTCATTCAAGTTTGTTTGTCTTAGAAGCTATCAATATCGGATGGTCGAAGACTAAGTTTTAGACATTGCTAATGGATCTTAGCGGCCGGCAAAAGATGACCTAAACAAGGAAGTGCTTTGTCAGAAAAACTTAGTGGATTAAATTTAAGTAGCGTGACAACAGCAATCGTGTAGTTTCTGATAGTGAATTTTGCGGCTAGGCAAGGCAGAAAAATCGCACTTAGCGGTAGGCTAAGTAAGGCTTTTGCTAACGAAGCCTGGTCGCAAAATGCGCAACAGAAAAACGGGAGTATCTATTGTTGCACTACTTATAAGACTCACAATTACTAGCTTCTAAAATAGGAAATAATTTTAAATTCACGGATAATTGTGAAATTATATTCTGGAAGATAAAAATCTAACGGATATTTCAGTTGTCAAAGTACTTTAATCTTAAATAATTGCACAATACTATCATAAATCCTTAGTCGATGAGTAAATTGTTACAAGAACATTACCAGCATCGGAAATTAGAAGATTGGGTAGAGAACCGCACTGCATACACTTTACAACATGCGGAGCTGAGTATCTTTGAAACCCATCAAGTAGCAGAGAAAGTATTTTTGCAATTTGACGACCCTGTCATTGCCAGTATGATTTCTGGCAAAAAGATCATGTACTTGGAGGACCAATCAGCCTTCGACTTCTCCCCGGGAGAATCCGTGGTAGTTCCGGCTGGACAGCCTATGCTGATAGACTTTCCAGAGGCGCGCCCAGGAGATCCCACCGAATGCCTAGCTCTAACGATCTCTCCGGAAAAAATACGCGAAAACATCACATTTTTCCAAGAGCAAACTGCCATCGAAAAAGAAGCGATGGATTGGTCTTTGGATGTGCAATCACTGCATATAGTGGATAATCAGGGTATCCAGCAATTGGTTGAGCGTTTAATTTTCCTATTTACGGAGAGTCATCAATCCAAGGATGTTTTCGCAGATCTATTATTGAAGGAACTCATCATTCGCTTGCTGCAAACCCAGGCGCGTTTTCTGCTGATGGATAATGCAGAAAATCTTTTAAGTGATCACCGTCTGGCTTTTGTAATTCGCTACATTCGCGAAAACCTTACCCAAGACTTTAGTGTGGAATCCCTAGCGGATAAAGCCTGTATGAGCAAATCCCATTTCTTCAAATGCTTCAAGCACACCTTTGGCGTATCTCCGATTGAATATGTCAATTCGGAACGCATCAAGAAAGCCAAGAAATTGCTATTGGATCGCCGCAAAACCCTGGCGGACGTCTGCTACCAAGTAGGGTTCAATAACCTGAGCTACTTCATTCGTCAATTTAAAAAACACGAGCAATTAACGCCCACCCAGTTTCGAAAAGCTGCCAAGGCCTAATATGAAAGGATTCTTTCTAGTCGATATCTTCGGTTGAATCCTTTCTAAAAGTAGTTAAACAGCTACTAAGCCTCCCCTAGATTTTTGCCAATAATTGCAACCTTCTGGCCCTCAATAAAGTAAAAAATCTTAGGCCCGCAAGGTCCAGTGCGAAAATTACTGCGCTACATATGCCTTATGCCTAGATGAACAGTACGCAATGTCCCACGGTAATCTTACTGACACCCTCCTGCTGTTCCAGGCTATTCCTTAAACCTACTGAAGAATAAACCTAATTCAAATTCATTCATTTAGTATGAACAGGCACCTGATACTCCGCGATCATGGCCTGGAGGCTACGGTATTAGAAAACACCTCTGTTGGACAGCCCCAGGTATCGATTATTCATAATGAAAATTATACTAAGGCGTTCCCTGTGATAGGGGATATTGCTTTTTTCAATGAATCGGATTTCTTTTCTGAAAAAATATTAAAAGATAAATGTGAGCGACTACTGGCCAATACCGTGGAAATGGCCGACGCTTATGAACAGTTTGTACGGCAGAAAGGGCGCCGACCGAACTACGATATTTATGCTTGCTTCCAACCCTTTAATGAGGCTTTCAAGGCCTTGTATCCTTTTCTTCCTAGCCTAAAGAAGCGATTGAAACCGGGCGATTTGATACTCAATCTTTGGGATCGAACGGGTTGGAATGCTGCGCTATTGGCGGGTTTGTTCCCGGAGCAAAAAGTGATTTCCATTTGGGAGGGTGAT
>JAHQWA010000300.1 GCA_019634045.1 Saprospiraceae bacterium | reverse complement strand
CTTGCATGCCAGTCGACTCATCTTAGCCCACAATCGAATACTCTTCCCTTATCATAAATGGCTGATGCACTATTTGGAAAAGTGTGAATCTAAGCCGCCGCATTTTGCAGCAAACATCAACCGAGTTTTGGGAGATCCTACCGCTCAAAACGCGCATGTCTTATTTACGAGTCTTAGGGAGTTCCAGGATTGGGGAGTAAGCGACCATGAGGCTTATATGTGGTTCATGACAGAAGTAGAATGGAGTTGGAGGAATGGAACTACTCCCTTAGAAGATTTGTAAATGTATACAATTGTGAAGCAGAGATCCTAATCATGGAGGAATCATTCAGTCAAAACGAATTCGAATTGAAGATCAGGCTTGGTAAAATGGCATATTGGGAATTATCCAGCTCCTATAGATACAACTGAGATGAAGTGATAAAGTCTAGTGCGCCCTTATTTAAGTGCTGAGATGCTTCTACAGACCAGATCGCACTTTTACCTCCATTCAATATTGTACTTTCGCTGTAATTCTTCCCACCCATTCTTCTGAATTTCCTTCATCAAGCCTACATTAATCACATCAAAGTACGGATGTTCTTTAGGGAGCATAAAACTCTGGTAATGCTCTTTCAGGGTGATGGGGAGTAATTTGACTTTTTCGTGTAAGGAGAGCCGGTTGATGTAGTATTGCAAAACGGTTCGATCGTGTAGCAGTACATCATTTTCTTTTTTGGCAAGTGTCCGGAGAGCAGGAATTGGGGAAGCGAAGGTCTGGTTGATCGGGATTTCTTCTTGTACCAAATAGAACTCGCTGCTGGTCGCACCCACTATGGATACCTTGTCCACCAAGCGAATATCCTCGGCAGTCTCTATGTCAGTCTGTAAGCCGCTTATCGTCAGGGTAGAGGCTATGCCGGCCGTAAAACTGGAGATGATAATCACCGCCGTAAACATCCAAATGATGGCGATGGCCTTCCCGAGATTGGATTTAGGGGCCTTGTCTCCGTAGCCAACCGTCGTCATGGTTACGGCTGACCACCACAGGCCGTCAAACAGGCCTAAGAACCCAGGCCTAAATTGGAATTTATTATGCCCGCGCTCGACCAGCCAGAGTAGAAAACCGAAGATGAAAATGACCAGAATGAGCAGTAAAATAATCTCTAGGAAGGCCAGAGAGAAAATATTCCGAATAAAAACGCTCAAGGTTGACCGGTTCATAAAAGGAATAGCGACGCCAATGCTGGTGATAAAGAAGGGCTGGGTCATATCAAATTTTTCAACCCGCATGTCGTTCACGTCCATCGGGTTGATAGTGAGGTCTATTTCTCGATATTCCAGTTGTTTCAAAATACCAATGAAATCGGAGTATTGTCGATATTCGAAGGCGATGCCAGAAGATGCCGCAATGTTCTCCCAAAGTTCAATGCTCAAGCCTTCATACGTATCCTCATCCGTTTTGATCACGAAAGGAGGATTGTGATAAATGCCTACGACCAAGGTGTCTGCATTGGCTTGTAATTGTTGTCCACTTGTGATCAACAGCAACAGAATGACTAAGCGTAGTAGAGGTCCATTCATGACTGTTTCTTTAATTCTTGATGAATCGAAAAATGAATGAATTTGGCCAGGATCCGAAACATCACGAGATCATTATGGTCAAAATCATGGGCCTTCACGCTATATGCACATAGCACGACGGCTTGCTCATTCTCCAGTTTGAAAGGGATGAAAATCAAGGACTTGAAATGATAGGCATCTTTCTCATCTATGTACAGGGTATGCTCCTTATTAAAGTCATTGATCATTACCTCCCTCTTGTTGACCATGGTCCAGCAAGTTAGGCTGGTTTTGGCGTCAAAGGTTTTACTTCGGAAGGTATACCTGCTCCGTTCCATATTAGAGTAGCCCCGATGAACAATCTCACCTTCTTCCTTAAAAGCAATTTCAAAAGCATCAATATCTACCGCCTGCATGACCGCTTTTCCCATGGCCGAGATTACATCATCCCAGGATGCCTTTTTGGGAATTCCCTTAATAAAAAGCTCAAGAATCTGAATATTGGAATTGGCATTATCTAGTTCCTCCTGCTGTATTTCAAATTCCTTTATCTTTTGCAGTAATTGAGACTCCTTATTGGCCAATTTCTCATTGGAGTACTTCAATACTTGCTGCAATCTTTTAAAGCGCTGTTTGACGTAAAAGCGAAAGTAATAACCTACCAGAAGGAACAAGGATCCCAAGGAACCATAGATAAACCAGGACCGCAAATACCAAGGTAGATAGACATACAATTTCAAGTTTAAAGGCTTACTCCATTGAAAACCTCCCGTCTGCCGAGCCCTGATATCTAGAAAATAGTCGCCCAATTCCAGTTCACTTAATTGTAGACTATTGCTTTTTCCATTGGCTTGCCACAGCTGTTCTTCCAACATGATCTGTTTGTCTGCCACTGGAAGGAGCCGGTATTGATACTGGACATTCTTGGCAGGGAAGGACAAGTTGGTAAACACCAGCTGAAGCGCTTGGTCTTGCCTAAGTTGGATCGTGGAATCAAACCCAGAAGTGAATTCTTCTCCTTGACTGCTAATCTTTCTTAGCCTAGGTGAATTCGAATATGGTAAGCTGGCCGCTGACATGCGTGAATAGACCAGTCCCTCCGAAGTGCCCGCCCAAAGTCGACCCTCAGCATCGGTATTAATACATCGATAGGCACTAATAACCGCCGGTAGCCCTTCCTGTTCACCTAATACCGTCGAAGTGGTTTGCTGGTGAAAGACCAGCCCTTTCGTGGCCGTGGCCACCCAAATATTGTTATTGGCATAATGGGTAACACCACGTACTTCCTCCTGCCCCAAAAGATCATTTTTGATGAGGGTGATTTGCTCCGAGTCATAGCGAAGTAAACCGTCTGTAGTAGCCAACCAGACGATCCCGCGATCGTCAATTGTTAAGTCATGTACCTCAAAATTCAATAAGGCTTCAAAGGGCAATTTCGGGCTCAGGTTTACAAATTGATCTCGTTCCCGGTCATAGCGATAGAGGTAGCTTTTTTCGCCAATACCCGCGGCATAGATTTCACCCCGTGCACTTTCTTTTATGGTTAGAACCCGACTCGAAAAGCCTTTGTCTTCAGCGTAGTAGTCAATCCCACCCTTTGCATTTATCTTAGCGACCCCAACAATAGGCTTACTCAAAGGTGCCTGACAAAACCATAGATTTCCTTCATGGTCTGGATAGAGGTTGAAAATAGCTTCTCCGCGGTCATGAAAATCATACCTCCTGATAAGTTTGTCGTCTTTATATTTCAGTAATTCGACGCTGGGAGTGTTTCTAGAGACCCAGGTAAAACCATCCCCGTCCTTGGCCACTGCATTCACTTGCATATTGTTATACATGGCTTGGGCCACGAAATCGTCTGCTTTTGGCGTAATCTCATATAGGTTATTCAGGGGGACCCAAACTTTGCTATCATTTCCGATAGCAATCCCGATCGGGTTATTCATAGGTAGATTCTTGACCGTTTTGAAAAAACGCTGTTGGAGGAGCCACAGTCCCGTTTCCGAACAGACCCAAAGCCGATCATTATTATTAGTACTATCCGAACTGACATAAATCTCATAGATATGGCCAAAATCCAGTTCCTCCACTCGGTGCGCTTCATTTCCTCCATAAATGGGTTGCGGTGGGCTGTTTAGATCTGGCAGTCGCATGAGTTTCCCCTTTTGGGTGCCTATAAGATATTGTCCTTCTTGATCCACATGGATGGCTGTAATGAGACCGTTCTCTATAGCTACCATTTTTTCCAATATTAGTCTCTTCCCTCTGATCCTATAGATGGATAATTCCTCCTTGCCGATCAGTAGGCGGTCCTTATGAATCAATAGACTAGTCCCGCCTTTGCTAGCCAATTTCTTTTGGAAAACATTAGCGTCTGTATCAAAATAAAATAAACCATCAACTGGACTCAATGCCCAAATCCCGCCATCGGGGCCTTCCTGTAGAGCTAATTTTTGGGCTCTATCAGCGTCCGAAAATCGATAGTTGGAAAAGGTCTTTCCCCGTAAAAGGCCAATGCTATGGTTGGACTGACTGATCCAAACTTCCTGGTTTCGGCCAATCAGAAAATCGTTAGGGTAAAAAGGCAGGGAATCTGTCTCGTTGATACTGCCCTCCAACACAGGGCTTACCTCCGGATCGGCAGCGGTATTTCCAATTTGATAAATGCTTAGATCATTAGCAAAGAAGAGGTTTTCACCCTCCGCATGAAGTTGATGAATGTTTTGGCTTTGCGTGTGCAGACTGTAGAGGTCAAAATGTACCCCATCAAAGCGATACAGACCATTTTCGGAACCGATCCAAACAAATCCTGCTTCATCTTGAATAACGGACGAAACCTGTTCAAATGGAGCGCCGGTATCCCCATTATATTGGACATAACCGTACTGCTGTGCAAAAACAGGCAAATAAATCCCCCACAAAAAGAGGGACAATAAGAGTTTTTTCGATTGCTCTACCATCAAGAACTAATTTAGGTAAAATCAGTTTAATAAGTACGGTCTACCATCCCCACTTTCCTTGATGCAGTCTATGCCATTGCTCAACTGTCAAGATAAAAACTGAAAAACAATGACGCCTCAAAATCAACTAGATCTTAGAACGGTCCATCCCGATTATCAAAGGTTTTTGGATATAAATGAAGGGGAATCGCAAAGGGTGGCTAAAAGCTATAGCTGTCACCTAAATCAAAAGTATGGGGATGACCCCTTACAGGCAATCGATATTTTCCCATCCGAATTGAGAGCTTCCCCGATCTTGATATTCATACATGGCGGCTATTGGCGAGCATTGGATAAAATGAGCTATCGTTTTGTAGCTGAGCCATTTGTGAAAGAGAACTTTACGGTTTGTGTAGTCAATTACCGGCTAATTCCAATGGTCAACATGGAAACCCTATTGCAAGACATTAGAGATGCCATACGTTGGATACAACAGAAAGCAAACCTTTATAATGGAGACCCCAATGCCATGATACTTTCTGGTCATTCTGCCGGCGGGCACCTGGCCCTAATGGCGTATTTGATGAACCAAAACCTCAGATCTAGTATTACAGCCATCTGTAGTCTGAGCGGTATCTTCGATTTAGCACCCATTAGAAACAGCTATTTAAACGAGACTTTAAAGTTGACTAAAAAGGAGGTGGAAGACTTTAGTGTCTCTAATATGGATTTATCCGTCCTGACCTGTCCAACTTTATTGAGTGTAGGTTCCGATGAGACCAATCTGTTTATTGAGCAATCAAAAGACTTGTACACCCAGTATACCAAGATAGCCCCTCTTGAATACCATGAATACGGGCACCTAAATCACTACCAAATCGTCCACCAATTGGGAAAAAAGGAAAGTCCTTTGGTACAGTTCATATTCGACAATCGGCAAAAGACCGCATCAGACGGCCGCTAATACGAAAATGGCCGCTACTGAAGTTGACTCAATGCCAACAAATTTCGATATTGAAAAAAATTGAGATCTTAGGTTGCCTCTTGTTAGGATATATCCCAAGTGGAATCCGCGGAAACAATAAAATCGAATAGCTAATGAAAGTAACAGATGAGCACAATCAGCGAATAGCTAACATGGTCTTCGCCTCCATTTATCCCCACTACATTACAAAGGTCGAGAAGAAGGGCAGAACGAAGGAAGAACTGCATCAAGTGATTGAGTGGCTAACTGGATTTAATGAGACGAAACTACAAGCACTCATTGAGGAAAAAGTGACCTTCAAGGAGTTCTTCCAGAAGGCCTCCTTGCATCCCAATGCACATCTAATCAAAGGCGTAATTTGCGGTTATAGAATCGAGGAAATCGACAATTCATTGACGCGACAGGCAAGGTATCTCGACAAGCTCGTAGAGGAATTGGCCCGAGGGCGAAAAATGGAGAAAATTTTGCGCAAAGCAGATAAGTAGCAGGCCAGCAATTAGACTCTGTTACTCATCATTACTGTGCTAGCAGAGGCGGATTTGTGGTCCCAGCTGGACTCGAACCAGCATCTAGAG
>JAHQWA010000299.1 GCA_019634045.1 Saprospiraceae bacterium | reverse complement strand
TAGCGTGGAACTGAACCAAACCTTTATGGGCTGCTTTGGCACCGCAGGCAATGCTGCCGAAGTCACAGCATCCGGTGGTAGCAATCCTGTTTTCACTTACGAATGGAGCGATCCACAACAACAGACTGCCCCAACCGCTACCAATTTGGACTCCATACTTTATACGGTCATCGCCACCGATGGAAATGGATGTATAGCGGAAGGAAGTATTAAACTTAGGGATCTTAATCCCATTCAGCTGAATATCATAGACAGCCCTCCTAGTTGCTCCGGTTTTTCTGATGGAGAAATGGGTATCAATCAAATCTCTGGCGGGGCCGGACAAGGAATTATTGACAATTACACTATCCGATGGAGTAACAATTCCACCGACTTAACCATTCAGGGTTTGTTGGGTGGACAAGAATATATGGTCACTGTGACTGATAATCAGGGATGTACAGGCACTGGTGCTAATTTCTTGATTGATCCAATGTCTATAACTTTTGATTCCCAGGTGCAAAATGCACTCTGCTTTGGTTCGAATGATGGAGCTGCTTTGATTACCAACATTCAAGGCGAGGGCAGCAACTTTACCATTAACTGGGATGCAAATACAGGCAACCAGACCGGCAACCAGGCCGACGACTTGCTCGCCGGTAGTTACGGCGTGACGGTGACTAACGAAGAAGGCTGTTTTACTTCTAACCTCGTCACTGTAAATCAACCTCCACGAATTGAAGTGAGTTATCAGACACAGGATAATGAGTGCTTTGGAGATCAAAATGGCGGGATCGAGGCGAATGTTGTGGGAGGTAGCCCAGGTTATCAATACAATTGGTCTAATGCCGGCACCACCAATAGCTTAAGCGATTTGATTGCCGGTTCTTATTCCTTAACGGTTACTGATCAGAATGGATGTGAATCGATCACTTCGGCCATGGTTAATCAACCAGACCCCTTAGACATCAGCATCAATGGGCTAGACGTGACTTGCTTCGGTGGGCGCGATGGCAGTATTGAAGTGGATGTTGTAGGTGGAACCGGACCTTTCCAATATAGCCTTGACAATAAAAATTTTACGGGCTCGAGCAAACTCATTGGACTGGAGCAAGGAGAGTATAGTGTATTTGTGCTCGATGCCAACGGATGTTCTATGACTAGCCAAGGTGAGGTGGGCAGCCCACTGGAATTCTTCATTGATCCAGGAGATGATCTTACCATGGTTCTAGGAGACACCATCAATCTTTCGGCTAAGCCCATTAATCAAGCTGGTCTTGCAAAAGAAATTGAGTTGATTTGGGGAGCACCCTACGAGGGTACGCTTAGTTGTAGCGAATGCACCAACCCCTTAGCATACCCCATCAATACGATTACCTATGATGTCTTGGCAATCGATGAAAACGGCTGTGAAGCCGACGCTAGGATTACTGTATTTGTAGAAAAACCAAGATTGGCCGTCGTGCCGACCGGTTTTACCCCGAATAATGATTCAAAGAATGACATTCTGCAGGTACATGGACGAGATGAAACCCTTGTAAAAGTATTCCGAGTGTTTGATCGCTGGGGAGAATTGCTGTACGAGAAGAATGATTTCACTGTTAATGAAGGCGTCGGCTGGGACGGCACCTTTAGAAATAAGCCCATGGCAAGTGGAGTATACATCTGGTACATGGAGGTGATTTATCCGTTTGATGGTGCTGAAGAAACGAAATGGGGCCAAACGACCCTAATTCGATAAAATTGGAGCTCACAGGCCTGGCGGTAGGAGCCACTCTCCTACCGCCAGCTTAAGCCCCTATTTTCCATCCCTTTCAAAATCGAGTTCAATGTTCAATACCTATACACGTCTTACTTTATTTTTCCTGTCTTTTTCCTGCCTCCTCAGTGCGCAGGATGCACGTTATTCTCAATTCTACGCCAATCCGCTGCAACTTAACCCAGCGATGAATGGTGTATTCGATGGTAGCTTTCGTTTCACCGCCAATTACAAACAACAATACAGTTCCTTACTGAAATCGAATGCCTACATGAGCTATGCGACTGGCATCGAGTTTCGTAAGAATGTAAACCGAGGGGATTTTGCTGCCTTTTCTGTTAGCCTACAACGAGATCAGGTAGGCATTTCCAAATTTACCCGTACCCGCGGTCACATCGGCGGGTCCTTCATGAAACAACTTGATGGTAGTAGATATCGGAACAATAATAAATACCTTGTTGTGGGAGCACAAGTTGGGCTAGGTCAACATAGTTTTGACTGGTCTGGTTTGTGGTTCAGTCAGCAGTTTGATAATAGTAATCCCTCTCTGCCATTCATCAATATGGATGCTGACACCGGAGAATCATTAGGGGAAATAAACTCCAATACTTATTTGGATTTCAATGCAGGTTTGTTGTGGTATGCCCTTTTTGATGACAACACGAGCATCTACTTTGGAGGATCTATCAATCATCTGACCACGCCCAATGTAGCCTTTATGGAAAATGCCATTGAGAAATTGGATTCTAGATATGTGGTACATGCAGGTGGAGAATTTCCTTTCACCGAGCAATTGAGTATTTTGCCGGCCTTGGTCGGAATGATTCAAGGTCCCTCTATGAGTTCCACCCTTGGAGCTAACTTCCGATACAGCAATGGGGAACGCAATGAGTTAGCGATCCGTGCTGGCTTGTGGGGACACATGTCTAATCAATTGGAAAGTCAAATTGGATTTGAAGCGTTGATCGTTACCGCCATTCTGGAATTAGAAACCTTAAACGTCGGATTTAGCTATGACATTACTACCTCCAAATTAGCGGAAGCCAATAATGCCAGAGGTGGTATGGAAGTTTCGCTTATTTATACCCAACCAGCTAATCGCAAACAGCAAATGCGCTGTCCCAATTTCTAATAGTTTGATCCATTCCCATCTAGTACCTTTCTCCGAGAGGTACTAGACGGGAACAACCTTCTCTTACCGCTATTGAGCCTTTTTGAGTTATCCGACCCGATAGAAATAGTTGGATCTTCTCGTCTACGGAAAGTATATCTTCGTCGACTATTTCCAGGTCGCTAAACAAAACTCCGCTTAAAGACATTAAAATAGTTATCCGTCTCATCTTAGAGACAACGGTCGGGAGTCCACATACTTCCTTAGACCCTGCTCTTTTCTAATAAACTAATCAGGAGAATGCAAGAAGATTCCATCATTCAAGAAACAGACGCAGAAGAAATCATCTTTGAAGAGGGTAAGCTACAAGTTCTCGAGAACGTATTACCATCTAGCTTACCTATTTTACCGCTCAGTCAACGGCCTATTTTTCCAGGTATTCCTATCCCCATTACGTTTACCGGTAAAGAAGAAATAGAGATAATACAAAAAGTATACGAGAGCGAAGATCAACATATAGGACTTGTTCTAGCCCAAAGCTTCAACCAAGAGGATTACACCGAATCTGAATTCTACGACATTGGAGTGGTATTCCAGGTGATGCGAATAATGCCTATTACGGCCAACACTATCCAAGTGCTTGGCCGGGGAATTTGCCGTTTTAAGAAGCGCAAAGTTATACTGGTTAAGCCCAATATCAGATGGGAGGTAGAATATGTCCAGGATTCCAAAGAAAAACCATCTACGGACTTAAAGGCTTACATGATGGCTGTAAGCTCGGAGATCAAGGAATTGCTTAAACACAATCCGCTATTTCAGGAACAGGTGAATTTGGTGGTAGCTCAATTGAACTACGAAGCTCCAGGTCAGACTATGGACGTGATTAGCAATCTCTTGTCGGCGGAATCGGAGGTTTTGCAGGAGCTACTAGAGCAGTTTGATTTCATGGAAAGGGCCAAAATGTTACTGGGCTTAGTCAAGGAAGAGTTAGAAATCTCCAAGATCCAACAGCGCATCAAGCAGCAAGTGGAGGATAAAGTCAATAAGCAGCAGAAAGAATTTTTCCTTAGAGAACAGCTTAAGGCCATCAAGAAAGAATTGGGGATCGAAAAGGAAGACAATGAAACCGAAGTAGAGAAACTCGAGAAAAAGCTTGCCGAGAAGACCCTATCAGAAGAAGCCGATAAAGTAGTTCGCCAGGAATTAGATAAGCTTCGCATGTTGAACACGCAGTCTCCAGAATTCAACGTGACCCGGAGTTACCTAGAGAACATTGCCGAATTGCCCTGGGGCATCTTTTCAGAAGACAATCAAGAGATTAAGACCGCCAGAAATGTCCTGGATGAGGATCATTACGGCTTGGAGGAGGTGAAAGATCGAATCCTAGAGTTTCTGAGCAGTGTGATCAAGAGAGGGAAAGTGGCCGGTTCCATCATTTGCCTAGTGGGACCTCCAGGTGTCGGTAAAACATCCATCGGCAAATCCATTGCGCACGCCTTGAATCGCGAATTTTTCCGATTTTCTGTGGGTGGGATGCGAGATGAAGCCGAGATAAAAGGGCACCGAAGAACCTATATTGGGGCCATGCCAGGCAAGTTGATCCAAGCCTTGAAGCGGGTCGGTACTTCCAATCCGGTCATTATGTTGGATGAAATTGATAAAATAGGTAGTAGCTTCCGAGGGGACCCAGCCTCTGCCCTACTTGAGGTGCTGGATCCGGAGCAAAACCCGAGCTTCCTCGATCACTATCTAGATATTCCTTTTGACCTTTCCAATGTGCTTTTTGTCACTACTGCCAACCAACTAGATACGATTCCCGGTCCACTCTTGGATCGGATGGAAATCATCCAACTATCAGGCTATATTTTGGAAGAAAAGGTACAGATTGCCCGCCGCTATTTGGTGCCTAAGCAATTGAAAGAGCATGGTTTTGAGGAAGATGAAATCAAATTCACGGAGGATGCGCTGCGTATCATTGTGGATAAATATGCTCGGGAAGCCGGCGTTCGTAATTTAGAAAAACAGATCCGTAAGATCATCCGTAAAAGCACCCTGAAGCTAGCGGAGGAGGAAGAGATGAACTTTGAGGTCCAGGCAGATGACATTCAGGAACTTCTTGGAAAACCCATCTTCACCACGGAGAAATTATACGACAAGCCCATCCCGGGAGTCGTCTTGGGACTGGCCTACACCTCTATGGGCGGCGCTACACTCTACATTGAGGCGACGGCTATTCGTAGTAAGGGAGCAGGGCTAAAGCAAACGGGCCAGTTGGGGGATGTGATGCGAGAGTCTTCAGAGATCGCCTACAGTTATATCCGATCCCTACTCGCAAAAGATGATAAGTATGCCAACTTCTTCGATGAGCATTTGGTGCACCTACATGTCCCAGCCGGTGCAACCCCTAAAGATGGTCCTTCGGCAGGCATCACCATGAGTCTTTCTTTGTACTCCCTTGCCACCGGTCAACCCATCAAAGAAGGCATTGCCATGACCGGGGAAATTACCCTTACGGGAAAAGTATTACCCATTGGTGGGGTGAAGGAGAAGACGATTGGGGCTCGACGTGTGGGCATTAAGGAATTAATCTTCCCGGAGGATAATCGCCGGGATTTTGAGCAGCTTCCAGACTACATCAAGGAAGGCATCACGGTGCATTTTGCTGACTATTTCGAAGATGTCTTGAAGGTAGCCTTTCCTGAGTGATGCATCCATTAAGGAAACATATCGAAGAAATTTTTTCCTTTACTGATGATGAGTTTAAATATATACTGAAGCACTTTAAGAGTGCATCCCGATTGTATCCTGTATGGTGACTTGAAGGGTAATCCATACGAAAAAAACTACAAGCTTATCTAGCTGGGGTAAAGGACAGAAAATCTCCGAAGGACTAGGGGGAAGCCTTTCAAATGAAAGTTACAGCCATTGAAGCCTGGGACAACAATGCTATTGTGAAGGCGCATCTACATATGCTTGGGCATGAATATTACGACTTCTTATCCTAGAGCAAACTGGAGGGGCGATGGCGCATTGTCAACTAGCTTTTTACACTGAATTATAGGATCGCAGCTAGGAAAAATCAAACTTACGCCGTTAATACATCAGGGTCGTTTCAGTTGAAACTACCCTGATGCCGTTTGGCCAACTATCTTAGTTAATTCCATCCAACAAATCTCTGATAGTAAAAACTTATTTTCCCCCCAAATTGCACAGCAGGGCTCGACATGGTACTCATCCCTTACAAACGTCAAAAGGATAGTCCTCCGAAGTAAGTCCTTACCAAGTGTGAAAAAGCAATAATTTTTGATTGATCATTGATCCACTGCTGTACTTTAGCCATCCAAGTATCTCTCAAGACTAAGCAGCTTAACAAAAAGTATGAACTTCAAAATCACCAGACCAGAAAATAAGGAACTCAGAAAAGTTATTGACTACTTCTTGTTTATCAATTCTACGGATACTGCTTGTATCCAAAATTACATAACCTACCCCAACAACAATTGTTGCTTGGCCCTTTACAAGAATAACCAAGTAAGTTGGAATCAGTTGGAAAATAGTTGTTCCATCACAAATGACAGTCAAGCATCCATTTCTTCAAGACTTTATGGTTGGCATAATCAACCCTTCAAGGTCTCTGTCACAGGAGAATTGGACCAAATTTGCATCCTCTTTAAGGTTACTGGATTATCCCAGTTTACCCAAAAGCCATTGAATCAAATTTCTTTGGAAGATGATCCTTTCTCAGAAATATTCGGCTTTGACCGCCTATATTTCAAGCAACAGTTATTTGAAGCCAAATGTACGAATCGTCGAACTCAGCTACTAGAGACCTTCTTGCTTCAAAATAGGAATCCTCGCCCTATTCAACTGATACAATCCTATATTCAGTATGCTGGTGCTTCCATCACTGAACAGGGGAATAAGATTAAAGATTTCTGCAGGGAAAACTACATCAGTGAATCCACACTTTTCCGATCGTGTATCGATAAGATAGGGGAATCTCCCAAAGACATCAAAACAAAGTACCGGTTCCGATTATTCCTTCGTCACTTACACACGGATGTAAAACTGACTGAGTTAGCGTATTTGCTCAATTATTCAGATCAATCTCACTTGATCAAAGAGGTCAAGAAATTCACCGGACTTTCTCCCAAGAAGTTTGCGTCTCGCGTAAAACAGGAAGAAAATGATTTTTACGTCACTTATTAAATTGCTCGTTTTTTACAATTTTTCATCTTAGCATTAGCCATACCTTTGCAACAAATTCAAATTTCTTCAAGCTTGTAAAAAGCCACCTCAAGAACATCACCATTTAATTGCCAGGCCATCATTGGTTTGCAAAAATGTCGAGTAGCTACGACCGTTTTAACTGGTCGGTTATTGCTCAAAATTGATCGTTTTGACCATCCGAACTCTTTCGTGATGGCTTCAAGAGATTAGCTTAATCTGAATTATATGAAAAAGGTAAAGGGTACTTTAACTTATGTCCTGCTGACATGCTTATTGTTGACTGGGCGGGAATCAATCGGGCAGAATATAGGGAAAGAGCTGGAAAACATTGAACTGCAAATGGACAGTATATTTGCTGAATACAATGCTCCAGACCAACCAGGAGCAGCAGTTGCTGTGGTCAAGAACGGTGATATCGTTTTTAAGAAGGGCTACGGTAACGCTAACCTTGAATATAACATTCCTGTGACACCTTCCACTATTTTTCCTGTTGCCTCTGTATCCAAACAATTTACTGTTTTCTCCCTCCTACTATTGGCAGATCAAGGAAAAGTTTCATTGGATGATGATATTCGAAAGTTCATTCCTGAGGTTCCTGATTTTGGTAGTAAAATCACACTTCGGCATTTAGCTACGCATACCAGTGGGTTAAGAGAAGAAGGAGATTTACTGTCCATCACGGGAACGCGTTATGGTGATATCAGTACTGTGCAAAACATCCTGGATTTAGTCTCCAGTCAAAAAGAATTAAACTTTAAGCCCGGAGATCAACACCTATATTGTAACACGGGATTCACGTTATTGGCAAAAGTTGTAGCTAGGGTATCGGGACAGTCATTTGCGGCATTTACTAAAGAAAACATCTTCGAGCCATTGGGTATGTCCAATACCCATTCTTATGACGATTATGAAAAAATTGTCAAGGGCAGAGCTTACTCTTATTGGTATGACGGCAAGGAACACAAGAAAGGGATATTAAGTTCTGCTCGGGTTGGACCTACTGGTCTTTTCACAACGGTGGAAGATTTGAGTCTATGGGTGATGAATTTTTCAAAACTACAAGTGGGGAATGCCAAGATAGTGACACAAATGAACACATTGGCAATGCTGAACAATGGAAAAACATTTGGTGGAGCCTATGGACAATACATCAGTACTTACAAAGGTTTACATCAAATTTACCACGGAGGTTCTTCACGGGCGGGGTATCGAGCTTATCTAGGTAGGTTTCCTGCTCAAGAATTTGCAGTAATCGTTCTTAGCAATTATGAAGGTACTGACCCAAATAGATTGTCGATGCAAGTGACAGACCTTTTTCTTAAAGACTATATGTCCGAAACAAATTCAGAAGAGAAAATAGAAGTAGACAGCTATAAAAAACTACAAGCGAAGGATTTACAGACTTTTGAAGGATACTATTGGGATGAGCAAAGATTTACCCCTAGTCGGATTTATATGGAAAACGACACCTTAAGGTGGTCCGTGGGAGGGGGGAATGGAAGGCCATTAGTATCCATAGCCAATAATACGTTTCGCAGGATGAATAGTCATTCCAACCTAAAATTGAAGTTTGAAATTGGGGAACAAGCAAAAAAAATGAAGATCTATATTGATGATCTTGAACCGATCATCTGTACCAATTATGTTCCTGTCAACTATGCTGAAGAAGATTTAGCTCAATTTGCAGGTTCATTTTACAGTGAAGAATTAAATACTTCATACACTTTTGTTCTTAATGATGGAAAGTTGATCGCCCAACACTCCAGGATAGAAGACATTGTACTTGCTGCTGTACAGAAAGACATGTTTTCGGGGAGCCAATCATTTTTTAGCAACATAAAGTATGTAAGAGATGCTAATAATTCGATAAGGGGTATACAGGTTTCGAGCTATCAAGCTAAAAATCTCTTTTTTGAAAAGACAGCGCACAGATAGACGGAATGAATACAATCTTACTTAATAAACTACTCGCCAATCACATTGATCAATACAAGATGAAAACGATCTTCTCGACTTTACTCCTTTTAAGTCTCTTTGGTTGCTCACAACCATCAGAGCAGAACAATCAATTGCTGGAGCAAAGAATAGCTAGAATAGAAAATGGATTGCAAGCTAATCTCCAAATTCAAGGAGATAGCCTACCCAACTACCAAATCGAAGAAAGACTCAAAGAGCTCGGCATCCCAGGTGTAAGTATTGCTGTAATCAATGAAGGAGAAATTGAATGGGCCAGAGGTTATGGTATGGCCGATGTGTCAGAAGATCGGCCTGTGACTAGTGAGACACTGTTTTTAGCGGGATCTATTAGTAAACCCATTACTGCGCTCCGTGCTCATCAACTTGTGGAGGAAGGAGTGCTGAGTTTGGATTCAAATGTCAATAATTACTTAACGAGCTGGAAATTACCTGAAAATGAGTTTACCGCCAAGAAAAAGGTAACGACCAGAAGAATTCTGAATCACACCGCTGGATTGACCGTTTGGGGCTTTCCGGGATATGACAAAGGAGATACGATCCCCAATGCCGCAGAAGTGCTGGACGGCAAGGGCAACACTGATCCTGTACGTGTTTATAAGGAGCCCGGCGAAAGTTGGATGTACTCTGGTGGAGGGTATACGATCATGCAATTAATGATCACGGACCTTGACAGGAAGCCGTTTCCTGATTTAATGCAGCAGCATGTATTGAAACCACTCGGGATGACATCCAGTACTTTTGAAAACCCACTACCAACACAATATCATTCCATTGCCGC